>JAYZYX010000166.1:0-2632 GCA_036139795.1 Pseudomonadota bacterium
CCGCCCGCCTGGTTGAGCAGATGGAGGACGCGGGCCTGGTGTCCCCGGCGAACCACGTCGGCAAACGCGAGATCCTGGTGCCCGAGCAGTAAGCCCGGCCCCATGGTTTGATGACAAGCGGCCGTCCGGACATCCGGGCGGCCGTTTTTCGTTCCGGGACGGGCTGGCGGGGGGAAACAAAAAAGGCAGCCCGTGGGCTGCCTTTTTTGTGGCTGGCTTGCTGCTGCTGGCGAGCGTGATGCGAGCTGGCGTTAAGCTGGCTGGCGATCTGCTGGCTGGCGCTGGCTAGCGGGCCGTTCTTGAGCCAAGACTTAGGATCATCGCGAAAGGGTTTCAAGAGAAAATCCAATAAAATCATATAGTTGACAGATATTGTCAGGAATGGCCGGCGGTGTTCAAATCCGCCAAACCCGCTAAGACCCTGAAAATGCGCGGCTTCTAGCCCGGCAAAGATGGGCCGATTGAAAGGAACGTTGACCGCAATGTGAGCGTTGCCCTCTGGTACGTGACTGACGCGAGGCCTATTTTCGAGCCATGAAACCACTTCGCCTGATGGCCGCTTCGGCCCTGACCCTCGCCTTGGCTGCGCCTGCCGCCTGGGCCGAGAAGATTCCCCTGAACACCCTGTCGTCCTATCTGAACGGCATCACGACGGCGCAGACCAAGTTCACCCAGATCGCGGGCGACGGGTCGGTGTCGACGGGGACGCTGTACCTGAAGCGGCCGGGGAAGATGCGGTTCGAATATGACCCGCCGAACAAGGCCTATGTGATCGCGGATCACGGCGTGGTCGGCATCTTTGACGAAAAGGGCGACGAGTCGGTCGAGCAATACCCCCTGAAGCGCACGCCGCTGAACATCATCCTGGATGAAACCGTCGACCTGGGCCGCGCCAACATGGTCACCGGCCACCGGGAAGAAGGGCCCTCGACCATCGTGAAGGCGCAGGACCCGGAGAACCCGGAATACGGCTATATCGAACTGGTCTTCACCGCGAACCCGACGCAGCTGCGCCAGTGGGTCGTTCATGACGACAGCGGGTCCGCCACGACCGTGGTGCTGGGCGACATGCAGACGGGCATGAGCCTGAGCCAGCGTCTGTTCAACTTCCAGGATGGATTTGTGGCCGACAGGTGATCCTGCCGGCCACAAAAGCTAACCGATTGCCTGCTGCCGCTTAGCGATAGCGGCAGCGCGCCAGCTGACCCTGGTACAGCTGCGCACGGGCCGCGACGCGCTGTGACACGTCCACCAGCCAGGCCTTGCTTTTCCAGGTGCCGCGGGCATAGCCGGAATGGCCATCGTGATAGGCCAGATACTGATTCATCGCGTCGGACAGCGGGATCCCCAGCTTGTCGCGCGTCTTGTTCATGTACCAGCCCATGAAATCCGTGGCGTCGTCGAAATTGTTGCGCCGCGCGCCGCGGTTGCGGGTTTCGTTGCGGTAGTCATCCCAGGTGCCGTCCAGGGCCTGACTATAGCCATAGGCTGAGGACTGCCGCCCCATGGGAATGATGCCCATGGCATAGCGGTGCGGGGTGCGGGCGTTGCCGTCGAATTTGCTCTCCTGATGGATCATCGCCATCATGACATGGGTCGGCACGCCCCACTTCCGCTCGACCTTGCGGAAGGCGCGGGCGTAGGGCTTGCGCTCCTGCAACAGAAGGCAGGCGTTATCGAGATTTCGGGGGGATCCCTTCGGGCCGCCGCAGGACGCAACCAACAATAGGATCAGCACGGCGCTTAACGCTCGGATCATCTGTCTGCTCGCTCTTTTGTGTCTGACGCACTTTCGTGTCGTTCTAACAAAAACGCGCCTGCGGGTGAACTCACAATTTGGCGGGGTTCACAGCAGCACGGCAAGAATCACCGGGATGGCGAGAACGGACAACAGCGTCGAAACAACCACCAAACCGGCCACGGATTGTGCATCGGCGCCATATTTTTCCGCAAGCAGGTAGGACGTCACGGCGACCGGCGTGGCGATCTGAAGAACCAGAACCGCAAAGGCCACGTCATCCAGCGCGAACATCCGGCCCACGCCCCAGGCGATCGCGACGCAGAGCACCAGTTTCACAACCGACATGCCGATGGCGGCGACCAGGTTGCCGGGCGACAACCGCGCCACGGCTACGCCAAGCGTGATCAGCATCAGCGGAATCGCCATCTGGCCGATCAACTCAAGCGTGTTGGTCAGGAAAGGCGGCGTCTGCCAGCCCTGCCACAGGAAGATCCCGCCCAGCACCGTGCCCCAGACCAGCGGTTCCTTCAGCGCCTTGGTCAGCGACCCGCCGCCCGACACAATCCAAATCCCATATGTGAAGGACCAGATGGCCATGACGGCAAAGACCACGACCGCGTAGGACAGGCCGGTTTCGCCAAAGGCAAACAGCGCCAGCGGCAGGCCCAGGTTGCCGGTGTTGCCGAAGATCAGCGGGGCCTGGTACGTCCTCTGGTTGTAGCCGATCATCGCAAGTGCGGCGGCGACCACCAGGGTCAGAACCCCGTAGGCCACGACCGAGGCCAGCGACAGCGCGGTCAGCGCCGAGGGATCGATCTGCGCTTTCATCAGCGCCACGAAGATCAGGCAGGGCACCGAAAGCGTCATCGCCAGGCGGGTGACGAATTCGAC
>JAYZYX010000167.1:0-15009 GCA_036139795.1 Pseudomonadota bacterium
ATTGGTCCGTCCGGTGACAGCTTGTGGAGTGGAAGGCGCTGGCGCTGGGGATGACCCCGGCGTGAAACCAGTCACGATGAAGCAGGAATTGGACAATGATCAGAAAAGACCAAGTCCATGAAAGCGGCAGCGCCTAGTGTGATCAGCTTGGCAGGGCCGCGTGGCGCGAACGGTGGGAGGTGCGCCCGCGTCACTGAAAGATCATGGCGATTTCGTCTTCGTTCAGCAGCTTCCACTGACCGGGTGCCAAGCTATCGGGCAGTGACAGGCCGCCCATGCGTTCGCGGTGCAGGTCCTCGACATGGTTACCAGTGGCTGCAAACATGCGGCGCACCTGATGATATCGGCCTTCAGTTACAGAAAGCAGGGCTTCGGTTTCCGAGATGATCACCAGTTCGGCAGGCGCTAGCGGCTTCTCTTCACCTTCAAGCATCAAACAGCCCGAAGCAAACAACGCGCCTTCGGTGCCATCAAGCGGGCGGGCCAATTTCGCGCGATAGGTCTTCTTGACGTGACGCTTTGGGCTGATGATCCGGTGAAGCAGGGCACCGTCATCGGTCAGCAACAAAAGGCCTGATGTCTGCTTGTCCAGGCGACCAATGGTCGAGATCGCCGGATTACGCCGTCCCCATCGCGCGGGCAGCAAGTCATAGACGAGTTTTCCGACTTCCTTGTGCGAACAGGTCATTTCCAAGGGCTTGTTCATAAGAATGACCATGCCCGGGATGGGATCGAGCATATCGCCGTCAACCATCATTCGCTTTGGCAGATCCGGCGTGACAGGGATACGCATGCTGACATCCAGAAGCGGGGCAGCGTCCAAAGTGATGCCACCCGCCATTGCCAAGCGCGCCATTTCCTTTCGCGAGCCATAGCCCATTGAAGAGAGCAGTTTGTCGACGCGAGAGGTTGGGGTCTTCGGCATATTTCGTCGTTCCTTATTGTTCCTCGCATGCGCGGGGATGAACCTCTGACCGTGCGGAGCGCGGACCCGCTATTTTGTCTGCTTCCTGCATGCACTGAGGTGACCTGACAAACAAGGACGCTGTAAAAGGGCTGCGGCCCGGCTCATGATTTTAGCCCATGAGGGAAAAACGGCACAAGGTGGGACGGGCGTGTCCACTTCTTGTGTTGCTTAACCCATCAGTTCTCGGTGACATCCAACAGCGCAGAGTGTCATGGCCCGCGCCGCCGTGCAGGCTGTCATCACCGCTGTTGCCGATCAGGATGTCGTTGCCCTTGCCGCCATAAAGCCGGTCAGCGGCCGCGCCCCCGAAGAGGCGGTCCGAGCCGTCGCCACCGAACAGAGTGTCACAGTCGGCTCCGCCTTTCAGCACGTCGCGGCCCTTGCCGCCAAAAAGGCGATCATCGCCCTTGCCGCCGATCAGCAGGTCATTGTCGCTTTCAGGTGTGGGCGGTGTCTGGGGTGTGTAGCTTTCGCGATAGGCATTGGTCAGCGCGTCATCGCTGCCGATCAACAGGTCATTACCATCGCCACCAAGCAGGGTGTCGTCACCTGTTCCGCCCAGTAACGCATCCTTGCCGCGGCCCCCCAGCAGTTTGTCCCGACCCAACTTTCCCCACAGCACGTCATCATCGCCATATCCACTGATGTGATCGTTGTAGTCACTGCCCTCGATCACGTCCTGACGGAAAGTGCCTTTGAGAAATTTGAGAAAGCGGATCATATTCTATGCCTTATGTATCGACGCGGAATAGGGGCGTCTCAGTGAGAAATTCTGTTTGAGAAACGAACTGTGCCCAAATCATGTAA
Source organism: Pseudomonadota bacterium (assembly GCA_036139795.1). Classification (GTDB taxonomy): domain Bacteria; phylum Pseudomonadota; class Alphaproteobacteria; order Rhodobacterales; family Rhodobacteraceae; genus Donghicola. The sequence goes on from JAYZYX010000167.1 coordinate 1,775, forward strand.
GACCATGAAAAATAACGATCTTGATGGCGAGTTGGCGTGGTCTGGTTTCTCTCAGGATGAGATTTGTGGAAATGGAATTCGTAAAAACTAGTCCGAGAACTACCATAAATCCGTAAGTCCTCGTAGGGATTTGTGGCGGCGATACAGGTCAGAATAACCCGTAATCATTACGGATATAGATCATTGGGCGTAATTTTCTGGCCATTTGGCAGATGTGCAAAAGACCCGCCGAAGAAATCGGCTCTGATGGGCCGTACTATCAGCAGAACTGACAGATGTTGTCTGGATTTTGCCGGATTGTAGACGGTGCAAAATCAGGCGGTGGTGCCTGCCTCAGCGCGCTATCCGCGACATTTGCAAGAGGGAGGTAGGCGAAAGTGTGGTTTGCCTATGGGCGATTTGTCCCGCAATCAGGGATTTGATTCTATCGGCCCCGAACGGGCCGGTTCGGGAAAGGACTTTGCCTACCTAGAGGCAGATTTGCGGCCTAGGAACAGGGGGACCAACCCCACCAGAATGACGATCCGCGCGAAATGATGGGCGGCGACATAGGCGGGATCATAGCCAAGGGCCAGACCGATGGCGGCCATAGCCTCGACCCCGCCGGGGGCGAAGGCGACAAGGATCTCTCCCAAGGGCAGGCCGGTCAGGGCGCAGGTGCCAAGGGCAAACAGCAGCGAGATCACAGAGACCGTCCCCACCACCACAAGACCGGCGCTGAACAGGTGCAGCACGTCGCGCAGGCGGATCGCGTTCAGGCGGGTGCCGATGACTGCGCCGGTGATGCTAAAGGCGCCAAACACCAGCCAAGGCGCGGCGCTGCCGTTCATTGCGCCCAAGGCGTGCAATGTGGCGCTTAGAAACAGGCCGGTCATCAGGCAGGCGGTTGGCACCTTAAGGGCGGCCAGCCAGCGGCCCAAGGGCAAGCCAACGGTGATCAGCAGGGCGACCGCCCAGAGGGGCATCACCGCATGAGGAGCCATCGCGGCGGCATCGGGCACGCCGATCAGCGCGGCCACGGGCGGCACGCAGGTGACCAGCAACACCAGACGGATCAGTTGCAGCACCATGACGGTGGTGACATCGCCGCGTCCTTCGCTGGCTAAGGCGATCACATTGGACATGGTGCCGGGGGCGCTGGCCAGAACGGCGGTCTCATGGTCCAGCCCGTACAGACGGCGCAGCAGCCAGATGCTGACGGCCATCGTGCTGATAAGCGACAGCACCAGCCCTCCAAGGCTGAGGGACCATTCCGGCAGCCGCGCCACGACCGAGGCGTCAATCCCCGCCCCAAGCGACAGGCCGATCAGCAAGAACGCCATATCCCGCGCCAGCAATGGCACGCGGGCCTTCAGCCCGAACGCGCCTGCGGCGGCAACGGCCAGAAGCGCTCCGATCAGGGCACCTGCGGGAACGTGGAAAAGGGCAGCAACCGCCGCCCCTCCCAATGCTACAACCAAGGTTGCAGCCGTATGCATGGTTTGGTTCATGCAGCAGCGGCCTTTCGGGCGCGGCGGGCTAGGACCACAGGCACCAGCACCACCAAGAGGGCCAGCACGTAAAGCAGAACGCTCTTCCAGTTCTGGACCAGAATACCCCAGTCCCCGCCAGAGATCGACAGAGCGCGGCGCAGGTTGTCCTCGAACAGGCTCCCAAGCACAAAGCCAAGGATGATGGGTGCCAGACTGAAGTCCAGTTTCCGCAGGAACCAGCCAAAGACACCAAGCATGGTGATCATGAACAGGTCGTGGGGATTGCCGACGATGGTGTAGATGCCGATGAAGGCCAGCACCGCGATCAGCGGGGTCAGGTAGTGCTGGGGGATCGTCAGCATGCGGGCGAAAAGGCCCACCAGCGGCAGGTTGATCACCAAGAGGGCCACGTTCCCGATATACATCGAGGCTACCAGACCCCACGCCACTTCGGGGCGCTGCGCGAACATCATCGGGCCGGGATGTATGTTGAACATCAGCAGGGCTCCTAGCAGAATCGCGGTGGTGCCCGATCCGGGGATTCCCAGCGTCAGCATCGGCACCATCGATCCACCCGCCGCCGCGTTATTCGCCGCCTCAGGTGCAGCAAGGCCGCGCACATCGCCGGTGCCAAAGGTGCCGTGGGTGTCCGAAATCCGCTTTTCCGTGCCATAGGCCACAGCCGAGGCGACCGAGGCGCCGGTACCGGGCAGGATGCCGATAAAGAACCCGATGACCGAGGCGCGGGCGATGGTCCATTTGGCCTGTGCCAGATCGGCCATGCGCACAAAGCTGCGGTCCACGGGCAGGGACTTCAGCGTTCCCCGCGCTTGGTGTTCCACCAGTGAAAGCAGCTCGGCCATGCCGAAGAGTCCTACCACAACGATCAGAAAGTCGATGCCCGCCAGAATGTCGGGAATTCCAAAGGTATAACGGGCAACTCCTGTGTTGGCGTCAATGCCGATTGTCGCCAGCATCAGACCGATTGTGGCCCCCAGCAGGGTCTTCACCGTGCTTTTGCCCACCAGAGAGGCCAGCGAGGCGAAGGCGAAAACCATCAGCGCCACATAGTCCGCTGGCCCGAAGGTGACCGCGAATTTGGCCAGCGCTGGGGCGAAGAGGGACATAAGGATCACCGCAAAGGTGCCGCCCACAAAGGACGCGACGGCGGAGAGGGACAGGGCGCGGCCAGCCTCGCCGTTGCGGGCCATAGGATTGCCGTCAAGGGTGGTCATCACCGCCCCCGCGTCCCCTGGCACGTTCAGCAGAATGGATGAAATCCGCCCGCCGTATTCCGCGCCATAGTAGATGCCCGCCAGCAGGATCAGCGCTGCTTCGGGCTGAAAGCCCAAGCCATAGGCGATGGGCAGCAGGATCGCGACGCCGTTGATCGGGCCAAGACCGGGCAGGGCGCCAATCAGCGTGCCCAGAAAGCAGCCGACCAGCACCAGCATCAGGTTGAAAGGATCAAGCGCAACGGCAAAGCCTGTTGCCAGACCGGAAAGAACCGTATCCATCAGTTGCCCTCCTTGTTGAAGGTTTCCAGCAGGGCCTCGACCACCGCCCCTTCGGGCAGGTTCAGGTCCATGACCGTGACACATAGCAGCCAGCCCAGAACGCCTGCGGCCACGCCAAAGGCGACAGCGCCCCAACGCGGCGCGCTAAGCATCAGGGCCATGATGGTGGCGAAAAGAATGGTGGCGATGACAAAGCCCAAGGGCTCGTACAGGCGCCCGTAGGCCAGCAGCAGCGCGACCGCCGCGCCAAGTCGGAACCAGACGCTGCGGGTCAGGTCCATCGTGACGGCATCGGGCCGCCAAAGGATATATAGCAGGCACAGAACGGCCACGATGGACAGGATCTGCGGCCAGCTTTCGGGTCCAAGGGGATCATATTGGAAGGGCGCACTGATGACGGTAAAGGCGATCACCGCGTAACCGATGGTCACCGCCAACAGGACGGCCGCAAAGATGCGGTCGGTCATGTAGAGCCTCATGTTTCTAAAGAAAAAGATGCGTGAATGCACCGAAAGGGCCGCCCCCTTTGACAAGGGGCAGCCCGTCGTTGGAACTGGCCGATTACTTGATCAGACCGGCTTCGGTCGCGATGGCGCGCAATTCGTCCATGGTGCTGTTGATCGAGGCGGTCAGTTCCTCGCCTGAAAGATTCAGCGGCAAGAGGCCACGCTCGGCCTGAACGGTGGCAAAAGCGTCGGTGGCATAGGCGGCCTCAAAGGCGTCTACCCATGCCTGATAGTCCGCATCCGACACATCCTTGCCCATGTAGAAGCCGCGCATGATGGTCCATTCCACATCATAGCCCTGCTCTTTGGCGGTGGGGATCTGGTCAAAGGGGGCTGCCAGACGGTCGGGCGACAGGGTCGCCAGCACTTTCATCTCGCCGCTTTCCAGATAGGGGACCATTTCGCCCACATCGCCTGTGTAAACCTCGATCGAGCCGCCAAGCAGCGCGGCAATCGCATCACCGCCGCCATCGAACGCCACATAGCGCATCTGCATCGGCGTACCGCCTGCCTCGCGCATCAGCAGTGCGCCTTTCATCCAGTCTTGCGAGCCGACAGAGCCGCCCGCGCCGACAACCACGCTTTGGGGGTCAGAGGCCAGATCATCCATCACGTCCTTGAGTGAGGCATATTCGCTGTCCGCCCGCACGACCACCGCGCCAAAGTCCGCGCCTGCGGTTCCCAGCCAGCGCACGTCGTTTTCGTCAAACGCGCCGTATTTGCCCAGGATGATATTCAGCAGCGATCCGGTCGAGAACGCCACAATCGCCGAGCCGTCATCGGTGCGGTTGGTATTGAACTGGTTGAACGCCACAGCGCCGATACCGCCGGGCATGAAGGTGACCTGAACCGGCGCGGTCAGGTGGGGCTCAAGGCCGGTCTGCGCCACGCGGCAAGTCAGGTCAAAGCCGCCACCGGGGTTGGCGGGGGCGATGCACTCGGGCTTGTCGATGGTGCTTTGGGCGAAGGCGGGTGCTGCAACGGCGCACGCCATGGCAGTGGCGAGATAAACGATTTTCATGATGTCCTCCCTGAAATCTCGGGCCCGATGGGGCCGTCGCGGGACCATGCGTGAAACCTGCTGAGCATTCCCTGACCCGAAACTGACAGGACGCTGACCTGCGGCGAAACCGGCGCAAATTGCTTTCGCGGGTATGTGGCGCGCAGTATTGTCCGGCCATGAGACTGCTGCTGGTAGAAGACAATGATGCCCTTGCCGATGCCGTGATTGAACGGCTGCGGTCCGAGGGGCATTCCATTGACCGCGAGGCCGACGGCACCGCCGCCGATGGCCTGTTGCAGTTCGCCCAATTCGACATTGTCCTGTTGGACATCAACCTGCCCGGTCAGTCGGGCTATGACATTCTGCGCAACATGCGGGCGCGGGGGGATGCGACCCCTGTGATTGTCCTGACCGCTAGAAGCGAGATCGACGACCGCATCATCGGGCTGGATGCAGGGGCCGATGACTATATGGTCAAGCCCTTCGACTTCCGCGAACTCTCGGCCCGTTGCCGCGTGTTGGCCCGCCGCAGGGCAGGGGCCTCTAGCAATGTGTTCACGGCTGGTCCGTTCCGGTTCGACCGAGCGGCCAAACAGGCCAGCGTTGGCGGCGTCGCCTTGGATATGCGGGCGCGTGAGGTGCAACTGCTAGAGATCATGCTGGATAACTTGGGCCGCATGCTGACCAAGGAAGAAGTCGCGGACCGCCTTTATACCTTTGACGAAACCCCCAGTCTGAACGCCATCGAACAGCTGGTCGCCCGCCTGCGCCGCCGCCTTGAGGGCACACCTTTGGCGATCAAGACCGCGCGGGGGCTGGGGTATATGGCCTATGTCACCGACGATGACTGACCCGCGTCCTTATTCGCTGCAACGGCGGCTCTTGATCTCGATGGCGGTGGGGTTCTCGGTCCTGCTGCTGATCATCTCTTGGCTGCTGTGGACCTATGCGCGGACGGCGGCGAACCGGACCTATGATCTGCTGCTGGCCGGCGCGACCCTATCGGTTCTAGAGCGTGTGACCTTCGACGCCAACGGCCCCACCGTGGACCTGCCGCAAACGGCGATGGATATCCTGTCGCTGGCCCCCGAAGACCGGATCGTCTACCGCATCTTTGCCCCCGAACACGGAGAGATCACCGGCACGCCCGATCTTCCCCTGCCCGACGGGCTGACCCTTTCGACCGAGATGCAGTTCTACACCGCCGACCTGTCCGAGCCCTTTCGCTTCGCAGTCCAAGGCCGTCAGATGACCAGCCCGACGGGACGCGATTGGGTGATCGTGCAGGTGGGCCAGACCCTGCGGGCGCGCAATGAACAGCAGATGTCCTTGTTCCTTTACGGCATCGGCTGGCTGGCAGGCGTGTCCTTGTTGGGGCTGCTGTTCGTCTGGCTGGCGATCCGCGCCTCATTGCATCCCCTGCGGGCGATTGAGGGGGCCTTGGCCAACCGCTCGGCCTCGGACCTGTCGCCCCTAAGCGGCACGCCGCCCCATGAGATTGCGGGGCTTTTTGAGGCGATCAACACTTTCATCGCCCAACTGGCCCGCAGCCGGAAATTGTCGGAACAGTTCATCGCTGATGTGGCCCACCAGACCCGCACTGCTCTGTCGGCCCTGCGCGGGCAGTTGGATCTGGGGCAGGACGCGGCCAGTGATACCGCCCTGCGCGACCGCCTGTCGCGCGCCCGAAAGCAAGCTGACGCGACCGTCCATATGACCAACCAGCTGCTGGCGAATGCGATGGTCAGCCATCGTTCGGAAAGCAACCGCTTGATGCCGCTGGACCTTCGCCTTTTGGTGCGCAACACCTTGGCCGATCTACTGCGCGAACGGCGGATGCGCGATGTCTCGCTGTCCTTTGACGATCAAACTGCGCCCGAAGACGCGATCGGGATCAACGGGGATGAGGTCTCGATCCGTGAGGCGCTGCGCAATCTAATTGACAACGCTGTCCGTCATGGAGGCGCGGCGAATACCATCGCCGTGCGCCTGATGCGCGAAGATCAGGACGTGGTTCTAGTGGTTTCGGACGCGGGGCCGGGGATTGCGCCGGAACATCGCGCTGCGGCGACCGAACGCTTCCGGTCCCTTGATCCGGTCACCGCAGGCTCGGGCCTTGGGCTGGCCATTGTGCGGCAGGTGATCGAAGGGCATGAGGGGAAAATGCAGCTTGGAACCTCGCGGCTTGGGGGGCTGCGGATCGCGCTGTTCTTTCCGCGCCTGCTGGCGTTGCTGCTGGCCTTCGCGGTCTTGCCATCGCAGTCCCGAGCCGAGGAACTGGTGATCCACGCCGCCGCCGACCCGCAGGCCATGCGCCCGTTGATCGCGGCCTTTCTGGACCAGTACCCCGAACAACTGCCCCAGCCCACGATCACCTACGTCGATTACCAGACCGTCGATCTTTACAACGACATGCTGGATGACAGCGTGCCGGTGCCGGACGTTGTGATCTCGTCCGCGATGGATTTTCAGGTGGATCTGGTCAATCGCGGCATGGCGCGGCGCCTGAACCTTCTGACCACCATCCTGCCGCCCGATTGGGCCCGTTGGCGGTCCGAGCTGTTCGGCTTTACGTTTGAACCCGCCGCCGTTCTTTATAACACCAACACCCTCAGCGCCGGTGATCTGCCGCGTAGCCACCGCGATCTGTCCAGCTATATCCGGGACAATGAAGCGGCGCTGGATGGCCGGATCGGCGGTTATGACCTGCGCCGCTCGGGCATCGGGTATCTGTTCGCCACCCAAGACACCATCCAGAGCGTGCAGGCCCAACGCCTGATGGAGACCTTGGGTCGCGCCGCCATGCGCCCCTATGAGACCACCGCCCTCATGGCCGAGGCCGTCGCCAAGGGCGAGATCGTGCTGGCGCTGAATGTGATCGGGTCCTACGCGATGGCCCGCAACGCGGCAAAACCGGCGATCGGGGTGCATTTCTTTGACGACTATAATCTGGTGATGACCCGCAGCGTCTTTGTGCCAAAAGATGCCGCGAACCCCGAAATGGGCGAGGCGTTTGTGGCCTTTCTGCTATCCGACGACGGTCAGCGCACCATTCAGGAAAATACGCCCCTGATCGCGATCCGCCCCCCTGCGGATGCCGAGGCGACGCCAGCCCTGCATGCCTCGCGCAGTGACACCAGTTTTCTGCCCATCCGCCTTGGCGCGGGGCTGCTGACTTTTCTGGACGGGATCAAGCGCGAAGGCTTTCTGCGGAACTGGGAATCCACCCTGCGCCAGACCGACGCGCCGTAGGGCGGGGCGGCAGATCAAGGCGCGGCAAAGGTCTCTGCGGCAAAGTCGATGAAGGCCCGCAAGGCAGGGGTGATCCGCCGGTCGGGGGCATAGAGGATATGCATGGGCCGCGTCGGCGCCTGATGATCGGGCAATACCTGCACCAACGCGCCCCGTGACAGGGCGTCATTCACCAGCTCTTCAGGTTGCAGGATCACCCCCAGCCCTGCGATGGCCGCATAGATCAACGGCTCGCCATGATCCGAGGACAGCCGCCCTTTAACCTGCACGTCTGTTGCGCCCGTGGGGCCATCCAGTTGCCATGTGCGCCGCAGTTCCGAATGGACGAACCCAAGGCAATTGTGCGCGGCCAAATCGGCGGGGGTCGTGATTGGCGGATGGGCGGTCAAGTAGGCGGGCGCGGCACAAAGGATCAGCCGGTAGGGTGCCAGCTTGCGGGCCATCAACCCACTATCCTCTAGCTGGCCAACACGGAAAACCGCGTCAAAGCCGCCCTCAACCAGATCGACCATGCGGTTGCTCAGGGACAGTTCAACCTCGACCTCGGTATGGGCGATCATGAAGGCGGGCAGGCGCGGGGCCAGTGCCCGCATGCCCCAACTGACTGGCGCGTTCACCCGCAGCTTGCCCCGCGGCGCGGCGCTGGTTTGGGCAGCCATCGCCTCAGCCTCGGCGACTTCGGCCAGAATGACCTTGGCCTGTTCGTAAAAGCGCAGTCCAAAGTCCGTCAGGCTTTGGCGGCGGGTGGTCCGGTGCAACAGCTGCACGCCCAAGTGCTGTTCCAGATTGCGGATCTGCTTGCCCACTTGCTGGGGCGACAGGTCCAGACTGTCCGCCGCTGCGGTGAACGAGCCCAGATCGACCGCCCGCACAAAGGTCTCGAACCCGCTTAGCTTGTCCAATTGCCGCCTCTTGGTTTCAAGTGATCCGCATTTTGAATCATTTATCGGATTTTCTTTCAGGTGGATAGTGCGGGCCATAACGATTGCGAAAGGAAAGATGATGAAGATCGCGATTATCGGTGCGGGCAACATGGGCAGCGCGTTCGCCCGCGCCTTGGCCGGAACCGGAGCCACTGTACTGCTGGGGGCCCGTGACGGGGCTAAGGCGGCAGGGCTGGCGCAGGACACCGGTGCCACTGTGCTGACCCCGAATGAGGCCGCCGCGCAGGCGGATGTGGTGATCCTTGCCCTCTACTATGCGCAGGCGCAGGCGTTTCTGGCGCAGGTAGGGGATCTGAGCGGCAAGGTGCTGGTGGATATCAGCAATCCCATCACGGCGGATTTCAAGGATTTGGTCGTGGGGCATACGTCTTCGGCGGCCGAGGAATTGCAGGCGCAGGTCCCCGCCGCCCGTGTGGTCAAGGCGTTCAACACCCTTTTCGCGGGCCTGATTGGCCCTGCCGCCCGCGCGGGTAAAACGGTGCAGACCTTTGTCGCCGGAGATGACGCCCACGCCGTCGCGCAGGTGTCAGAGATTGCCAAGCTGATCGGTTTGACACCCGTCGCCGCAGGCCCCCTGCGCAATGCCCGCTTTATCGAGCCGACAGGCATGTTGAACATCCAGCTTGGGGCGTTTCAGGGGCTTGGCACCTCGGTCGCGCCGGTTTGGGCATAAGGAGGGTATCGCATGAAACGTATTTTGCTTGCCTTGGCGCTGATGGGCTCTGCCGCGCAGGCCGAAGGGCTGGACGCTAGCCTCTGGGCGCCGATCAAAGCCTATGAGGCCGCTTTGAACGGGGGCGATCTGGCAGGTGTGATGGCCCAGTTCACCGATGATGCGGTGCTGATGGCCCAGTACGCCCCACCCGCCGTGGGCCATCCCGCGGTTGAGGCGACCTATGGCGGCTTGATCGACACGCTGGATCTGGAGATCGACTTCACCTTCGATGAGGCATTTCAGACCGGTCCTGACTACGCCGTCGTCCGCACCCGATCAGGCGGTCAGATCACCATCAAAGGCGATGCCCCCGTGACGATCCCTAACGCCAATCAGGAATTGTTCGTCCTGCACCGCGAAGAGGGCGGCTACTGGCAGATCGCCCGTTATATCTTCGCCACGACCTTACCCGCGCAATAGGCGGGTTTGCCGTGAATAATGACAGCCATCTGCGATGACGATGGCTGTCATCGCGAACCGCTTCTGCGCGTTTCGCTCTGTTCGGTGTTTCTTGTCCCCAGCATCACTGGCCCCACAGCGGCCTGTGGTCGAACGGGAGGAGACACCATGTATAGACAAAAGACTTTTTACACCCTGACAGCGCTGCTGGTGACGGCCGCGCAGGTTGCCCCAGTTGCCGCAGCCGAGTGCATTGCCCCCTCAAACCCCGGCGGTGGTTGGGATTTCACCTGCCGCTCGGTGGGGAAGATACTGGCCGATCTTGGTCAGGTTGAGGGCAATGTTCAGGTGACCAACATGCCTGGCGGCGTGGGGGCCGTGGGCTTTGCCTATGTGGCGGCGGATCGGGCCGCTGATGCCGGTCTGCTGGTCGCGACCTCGACCGTGGCGGTGACCCAGATCGCGCAGGGTAAATACCCCGGCGGGCTAGAGGATGCGCGGTTTCTGGCGATGCTTGGCGCGGATGTGGGCGTTATCGCCGTAGATGCAGACAGCCCCTATCAAAGCCTTGCCGACCTGACCGCCGCCATGCGCGAGACGCCGGATCAAGTGATCGGGGCCGGAGACGGGGCAGGTAGCTGGGATCACATCCGCTATCTGCTTGTCGCCAAGGAAAGCGGCGTTCAGAACATCACCGGCCTGCGCTGGGTCCAGTTCGATGGCGGGACCGAGGCGATCACCCAGATGATGGGCGGTCAGATCGGCGTGGTCTCGACCGATCTGGGCGAGGCCGCAGGGTTCTTGCAATCGGGCGATATCCGCTTGCTGGCGGTGCTGTCCGATCAGCCCGTACCGGCCTTTCCCGATGTCCCAACAGCGCAATCCCAAGGGGTGGATGTGACCGGCTATAACTGGCGCGGGTTCTATACGGGCAAGGATGTCTCGGACGCGGATTATGCGGCTTGGTTGACCCGGCTAGAGGCCGTCTATGCCTCGGACGACTGGAAGCAGGCGGCAAGCAACGCAGGGCTGATCCCCAACTGGCTTTCGGGGGCAGAGTTCCAAAGCTATCTGGCCGAGCAGGAAGCGGAAATCGAAGAGATTTCCCGCGCGATTGGCATCATTCAATGATTGGCCGACTATTCGGGGCCGCGATCTTTGTGATTGCGGCCATCTACCTAAACGCAGCCCTGACCTATGAGGTTACCTTCGGCGACCCGTTAGGCCCCCGCGCCTTTCCCTTGATGTTGGCCGTTCCTGCACTGCTGGGGTCGGCCTCGCTGGTGGCGTTTCCGGGCACAGCGCAAGATTTCGCCGTAGGCAGCAGGCTGTTGGTGCAGGCGGGCGCGGTTCTGTGTTTTTTCGCCTTTGTCTTTTTGCTGCCTCGTCTGGGATTCCTAGTGGCAACCGCAGGAATGGTGGCCGCGCTGGCGATGCTGATGCAGGCACGCCCCGCCGCCGCCATCGCGTTGGGAGGGGTCGCGGCGCCCGCGCTGTGGCTGCTGTTTGATCGCGCGCTGGATCTGCCCTTGCCCCTGCTGGGTGACTGGATCGGATAGGATATGGATATTTTCTCTCACTTACTCGGCGGGCTGGGGGTGGCTTTGATGCCCCTGAATCTGGCGCTGTTGCTGCTGGGGTGCTTTGCCGGAACGCTGATCGGTGCTTTGCCGGGTTTGGGTCCGGTGAACGGCGTGGCGATCCTGATCCCGCTGACCTTTGCTTTCGGGCTGGATGCGACCTCTTCGATCATCCTGCTCAGCTCTGTCTACTACGGGTGTATGTATGGTGGGCGCATCTCCGCGATCCTGCTGAACATTCCGGGGGACGAGCCCGCGATGATGACCACGCTGGACGGCTATCCTATGGCCCTTGCTGGCAAAGCGTCCGAGGCGCTTGCTGTCTCGGCTGTGGCCTCATTCATCGGGGCGACCATCGCGACCACCGGCTTGACCCTGTTCGCGCCGCTATTGGCGCAGGCGGCGATCTATTTCGGACCCGCAGACTATTTTGCCCTGTATATCATGGCCTTTGCGACAATTGGCGGGCTGATGGGGGTGGACCTGCGCAAAGCGCTGCTAAGCGCCGTCATGGGCCTGATGATTGCCACCATCGGGCTTGATCCGGCCACCGGAGTCGCGCGCTTTACCATGGGCTCATACGAGCTGTTTGACGGGTTCGATCTGATCGTTGCGATGGTTGGCCTGTTCGCGATTTCTGAGGTTCTGGTGCTGCTGGAACACAGAATGTCGGATAAAAAGGATGGCCTGAAGATCACCAGATTACTGCCCGATTGGGCCACCTTGCGCAGCACATTGGGTGCCTGTTTCCGAGGCTCTGGCGTGGGGTTCATCGCGGGCATTCTGCCGGGTGCCGGTGCCTCATTGGGGGCGGTGATGAGCTATTCGATGGAAAAGCAGTTCTCGGACCGTCAGGGCACTTTTGGCAAGGGCGATCCGCGCGGCATTGCCGCCCCCGAGGCGGGCAACAATGCGGCGTCGGGCGGGGCGCTGATCCCCATGCTGGCGCTGGGTGTGCCCGGATCGGGTACGACGGCGGTGATGCTGGCAATGCTAGTGTCCTTGAATGTCCAACCCGGCCCGTTGTTGTTCGAACGCAGCCCCGATCTGGTCTGGGGACTGGTGGCGGCGCTTTATCTGGCCAATGTCATGTTGCTGATCCTGAACGTGCCGATGATCGGGATTTTCACCACGATTCTGCGGGTTCCGAACTGGGCTTTGATGCCGGTGGTGGTCGCGGTTAGCGTGGTCGGGGTCTACTCGCTCAGCCGGTCGGTTTTCGATTTATATATGCTGCTGGGGTTCGGCATGCTTGGATACCTCATGCGGAAACTTGATCTGTCCTTGGTCCCGTTGGTGCTGGGTTTGCTGCTTGGCAACGACATGGAAAACAATCTGCGCCGGGCCTTGTCGATCTCGGCCGGTGACTGGAGCGTCTTTGTCCGCTCTCCCATCTCAATCAGCCTCTACTGCCTGACGGCATTGTTCTTGGCCTTTTCGGTCTGGATGAGCCTTCGGACGCCGCGTCCCGCGACGCCAGAACTACAGGAAAATAAGTGATGAAAATCGGATTTATCGGGTTGGGCCAGATGGGCAAACCTATGGCGATCAATCTGGGCAAGGCCTTTGATGTGATCGCATATGATCAACGCGCGGACGTGCTGCCCGCTGATGTGGCGGCGAAACAGGTGGATGATCTGCGGGCATTTGCCGATTGCACCCACGTCTTTCTCAGCCTGCCCTCGGTCAAGGTGCTAGAGAGCGTGCTGTTCGATCCTGCCACCGGCCTGACTGGCATTCTAAAGGCGGGAACGGTGATCGTTGATACCTCGACCGGGGACTACAACGCGACGGTGGATATGGGGCACCGGTTAGAGGCGGCGGGGTTCCCGGGGTGGGATGCGCCG
>JAYZYX010000168.1:0-3832 GCA_036139795.1 Pseudomonadota bacterium
TGGCCCGCGTCGAACAGCTGGCAAGCTTTGTAACGCATGAGGTTGGCGGCCTCGACCTCGATAAAGGCTTCGGCGATGGGGAACTGGACCCCTTGGTTCTGGCCGATGGGGCGGCCAAAGACGTGGCGTTCGCTGACGTATTTGGTCACGCGGTCGGTGAACCAATAGCCATCCCCGATGCATTCGGCGGCGATCAGGGTGCGCTCGGCATTCAGGCCGGTGAGGATGTATTTGAACCCCTGCCCTTCTTCACCGATCAGATTGTCGGCGGGGATTTCCAGATTGTCGAAGAACAGCTCGTTCGTTTCGTGGTTCACCATATTCAGGATCGGACGCACGGTCATGCCCGACTGCATGGCCTTTTTCACGTCCACCAAGAAGATCGACAGCCCTTCGGACTTTTTCTTCACCTCGGCCAAGGGGGTGGTGCGGGCCAGCAAGATCATCAGGTCTGAATGCTGGACGCGGCTGATCCACACTTTCTGCCCGTTGATCACATAGCGGTCGCCTTTGCGCACGGCGGTGGTTTTCAGCTGGGTGGTGTCGGTGCCGGTGGTGGGCTCGGTCACGCCCATGGACTGAAGCCGCAACTCACCGCTGGCGATCTTGGGCAAGTAGGCCTGCTTTTGCGCCTCGGACCCGTGCCGGATCAGGGTGTTCATGTTGTACATCTGCCCGTGGCACGCGCCAGAGTTCCCGCCCGCGCGGTTGATCTCTTCCATGATGACACTGGCCTCGGTCAGACCAAGACCCGAGCCGCCGTACTCTTCAGGGATCAAGGCGGCCATCCAGCCTGCACGGGTCAGGGCATCCACGAACTCTTCGGGGTAGGTGCGGGCCTCATCAATCTTGCGGTGGTATTCGTCAGGGAATTCGGCGCACAGGGCACGGACCGCGTCACGGATGTCCTGAAATTCGTCATTGGCGGGCTGGTACATGGGAATCCTCATTGGCCTGCTGGGGCATTCAGAGGGTTATGGCCCAAGGGTGCGATATATTTCCAATATATGATTTGCCTGATCTCTATATTAAAAATATATACCTTCTATCCCAGACATGAGGCCCCCGATGGATTTCAGGCAGCTCAGATATTTTCAGGCCATCGTGGAAGAGGGGTCGTTTTCCCGCGCGGCCAGCCGCCTGAACATCGCGCAACCGGCCCTGTCCTTGCACGTCCGCCGGATGGAAGAAGACATCGGCGCCCCCCTTCTGCTGCGCGGCCCTCACGGCGTCACCCCGACCGAGGCGGGCGAAGTGTTGGCACGGCGGGCTGGTGCGCTGCTGGCCGACCTTGCCCAAACCCGAGAGGAACTGCGATCTTTGGGACAGGAACCCACAGGGACCGTGCGGCTGGGACTGCCCGGCACGATCAGCAATCTGATCTCGGTTCCGGTGATCGCGGGTAGCCAAGCGAAGTTCTCCAAGATCAAGATCATCGTCGCCGAAGCCATGAGCGGCTATGTCCGCGAATGGCTGCTAGACGGGCGGATTGATCTGGCCGTGGTCTATACGGAACTGCGGGATGCCGGTGTCCGGTCAGAGCCCCTGCTGCACGAAGATCTGGTGGTCTTCGCCCCTGCGGGAACCGACGCGGGTTATGACGCGCAGACCTTGCTGGCCAAGATGCCCCTGATCCTACCCACCGGATCGCACGGGCTGCGCAAGATGCTGGACGACCGTCTGCGCGGCATGGACATCCCCGTTGATCCCGCGATCGAGGTGGACAGCTTTGCCAACATCAAACGGCTGGTGCGGGATGGCTACGGATGCTCGGTCCTGCCATTGCACGCGGTTCAGTCCGAGGCAGCGGCGGGCGCGATCACCCTGCATCCCTTTGGCGGCGCGGGGCTGCGGCGGACGGTCTATCTGGCCCATAGCACAGCGCGCCCCTTGGGTCGGGCGGCGGCAGCCATCGGCGATCTGCTGCGGGATTTGGCCGTGGACATGGTGCAGAAGGGCCAATGGGCCGGGGCCGAACTGGCAGAGTAGCGGCGCGGGATCGTTACCGCACCCTGTTCAGGCCGGATTGTGCCTTTGGCGGATCGTTTGACCACGGTTCAAAAAATCACGCACCTCAGATTCTTACGGAAATTTAGTGCATATTCTTGACCCATATATGCACTTACTTTGGCGTGTTGTGGTTTGGCGCGTTTCCACATGAAAATTAAGCCTTTTCACGATTGATCGCTCTCACCACGAAAATAGCCGTTCTATGCGCCTTAGCACAGTGAAAACGGCACCATGTCTGCGATCATTCCCCTGCCCCACTCGGCCCTGATCCAGTCCGATGCGGACCATGCCGCGCTGGTTTCTTTCTGCATCACGCTCGCGATTTGACCACTGTCAAAGCACGTACACCGCGACGAGTTCTGAAAGGATCCCCGTCGCGGCGCTTGGCTGGCTGGCGCAATGCAAGCGGATTTGCTTGCGGATGTGCTTCGGTGCTGATGCAGGCGGCGCTGGATGTCCTCTTGCTCCATGCGGCCATGTTCATTTTCAAACATCGCAACGTGGAGCTTCCGGAGCCCCCCGCAACGGCCTTGCTTCTGGGTCCACCGGCACCCTGCCCTGAACCAGCGCTGACAAACTTGTGTAGCCGCTGTTCGAGAAAACGGGCGTACCCTGACCTTGGTCAATTTCCATGCAATTGGAGGAACCCATGGAACAAACGTCCCAGCGCCGTTTGACGGCGAAAGATTTTAGTCCCGAACTTCTCGAACTTTATGACTTTTTACGCCCACGGCATCATTACCAAACGCGAGTTTCTGGACCGCGCCGGTAAGTTCGCCATCGGCGGTTTAGCCGCCACAACGATCCTAGGTTTAATGAAACCGAACTATGCGCTGGCCGAGCAGGTCAGCTTTAACGATCCCGACATCAAGGCCGAATGGATCACCTATCCGTCCCCGAACGGACACGGCGAGATCCGTGGTTATCTGGTGCGTCCAAGCGGGATGGAAAAGGCTCCAGCCGTGGTGGTCGTCCATGAGAACCGCGGTCTAAACCCCTACATTCAGGACGTGGCGCGGCGGGTTGCCAAGGCCGGTTTCATCGCATTGGCCCCTGACGGGCTAACCCCGATGGGCGGCTATCCTGGCAATGACGACGAAGGGCGCGAGCTGCAAAAGCAGGTGGATGGCACCAAGCTGATGAACGACTTCTTCGCCGCGATCGAGTTTCTGATGGCCCATGAAGACGTGACGGGAAAGGTCGGGATTACGGGCTTCTGCTACGGTGGCGGCGTCGCCAATGCGGCAGCGGTGGCTTATCCCGAACTGGGCGCGGCAGTGCCGTTCTATGGTCGGCAGCCGGATGCGGCGGATGTGCCTTTGATCAACGCGCCGCTTCTGTTGCACTACGGCGGATTGGACGAACGGGTTAATGCAGGTTGGCCGGCCTACAAAGCCGCGCTGGATGAGAACGCCAAGACCTATGAAGCCTATATCTATGAGGGCGCGAACCACGGGTTTCACAACGATTCCACACCGCGCTATGACCCTGAAGATGCCGAATTGGCATGGTCGCGCACGATAGATTGGTTCAAACGTTACCTCGTTTAATCTGCCACTGACCCTGCCGGATCAAGTTCGGCGGGGTTTATGTTGACCAAGGGCAGGCAAAGTTGACCACGGTCCAATAGAGTCAATTGATGCATGACTAAAATCGTTTTAGCACTTAAAATAAGGCATGATTGCGCTTAACCCGAAGCCTGTAGTGTCTGACGAAGATAGCGATCCGGATTTGCAATCTCTGTGCATTTCTCAGCAATCGTATCCAGCCTCACCAGCATTCCCAAGATACCCGCCTTCTGTAAACCCCTGGCCAAGGTTTC
>JAYZYX010000169.1:0-10313 GCA_036139795.1 Pseudomonadota bacterium
GGGCACGAGCCGTAGCCGTTGTAGACGGCGGTCGGGGCGCGACCCTGAATGTCGGCGGTCATGTTTTCAGCCACCACAGGTGCCTGCATACGGGCGGCAGCGGCTGTTTTGGCGTTCGGGGCGTTCATCACATCCCCCAGCGACCAGATGTTGTCGTAGGTTTTGTGACGCAGGGTGCTTTGGTCCACATCGACCCAACCCGCCGCATCCGCCAGCGGCGAGACGCGGATAAAGTCGGGCGCGCACTGGGGCGGCACGACGTGGATCATGTCGAACTCGGTCGTGACGGTGGTCGGCTCGGTATCGGGTTTCGAGACCTTGAAGGTCGCGGTCTTGTTCTTGCCGTCGATCGACACGAGGTTGTGGAAGAAGTTCAGTGTCGCGTCATAGCGTTTCACGTATTCTTCCAGCGCGGGGACGTAGTCCTTGACGCCGAACAGCACGCCGCCCGCGTTCATGAACTGGATGTCGATGTTCTTCAGAACACCGGCGCGATGCCAGTTGTCGCCCGACAGATACATCGCCTTTTGCGGTGCGCCTGCGCATTTGATCGGCATCGGGGGCTGGGTGAAGATCGCCTTGCCCGACTTCATGCCCTGCACCAGTTTCCAAGTGTAGGGTGCCAGATCGTAGCGGTAGTTCGAGGTCACACCGTTGCGGCCAAGGGTTTCCACCAGACCGGGGATCGCACCCCAGTTCAGCTTGAGGCCCGGACAGACCACCAGTCGGTCGTATTTCACCACGCGGCAGCCATCCAGAACGACGGCGTTGTTTTCAGGCTCGAACGCGGCGACGGCGGATTTGATCCAGTGGACGCCGTGAGGGATCAGCGAACCCATGGTTTTTGCGGTGGTCTCGGGTTCAAAGATGCCGCCTCCGACCATGGTCCAGCCGGGCTGGTAGTAGTGGATGTCGGCGGGGTCGATGATCGCCACTTCCAGATCGGGGTTACGGGCGCGCAGACTGGCCGAGACCGCAATCCCTGCCGCACCGCCGCCAACGACAACCACGTCGAACTTTGCATCGCCCTCATCGGTGGGGGTCTTGCCGCCGTTCACGATGCGGCGCACCACACCGGCCATGTCATAGCCAGCGGCTTTGGTCGCCGCGAGGATTTCGGAGGGCTGTTTATTGCCAGCCTGGCTCAGCGACCACAGCGTCGCCGAGCGGGTGCCGGTGCGGCAGTAGGCCAGCACGGGACCGGGCAATTCGATCAGCGCTTTGCCGAAGGTGTCGGCGTCTTCGTCGGTCACTTTGCCCGAAGTGATGGGCATGTAGAGGGCGGTCATGCCCTGCGCTTGGGCCTCACGTTCGATCTCTTCGAATGTGGGCTGGTCTGCGGCTTCGCCGTCGGGGCGGTTACAAATGATGGCTTTGAAGCCTTGGGCTTTGATGGCTGCAATCTGGTCCGCCGTAATTTGCGGGGCAACAGAGAGGCTGTTTGTAATGGGGCGCAGGTCCATGGAATCTCCTCCAGAAAGATGATCTATAAATATTCAAAATTGTGAATAATACAAGATGCTCTGAAAAAATACCTTTGCTATCATAAGTTAAGGGCGCACCCGAACGGAGTGCGCCCTTTTATGACCTGAGGTCAATGGTTTGACTTTTCCCGTCAGGGTTTAGGACATGCCGCCAGACACCTCTTCTGTACTTTCGGCGCTAAGTTCGGCGGGCAGCACGAGGTTCAGGATGATCGCGATCAGCGCCGCGGGAAGGATGCCGCTGGTCAGCAGAATCTTCATAGTGCCGGGCATGTGCTGAAGGGCACCGGGTTCCAGTTGCAGGCCCAGACCCAACGAGAGGGCGATGGCGAAGATCACCATGTTCCGGCGGCTCCATGCTACATCCGACAGGATCGAGATGCCCGAGGCCACGACCATACCGAACATGACGATCACGCCGCCGCCCAGAACCTCGATCGGGACGGTCGAAATGATCGCGCCCACTTTGGGGATCAGGCCACAGACGATCAGGAAGATCGCGCCGATGGTGACCACATGGCGGCTCATGACGCCGGTCATGGCGATGAGGCCCACGTTCTGGCTGAATGAGGTGTTGGGCAGCGCGCCGAAAAGGCCAGCGATTGCGGTGCCAAGACCGTCGGCAAAAGTCGCGCCCGAGATTTCCTTGTCGGTGGCTTCGCGGCCCGCGCCGCCTTTGGTGATGCCGCTGGTGTCGCCCACAGTCTCAACCGCCGAGACAAAGCCCATAGCGCAAAAGCCGATGATGGCGGCAGCGCTGAATTCCAGCCCGAAGTGCATGGGGTTGGGCAGGGCAACGGTTGCGGCACGGCCTACATTGCCAAAGTTCACCATGCCAAAGAGCATCGCCACGATGTAGCCCGCGATCAGGCCAAGCAGCACTGCCGAAACGGCGATCATGCCGCGAGTGAAGAATTTTAGCGCGAGGGTCACGACGACCACGACCATCGCGACGGTCCAGTTTTGCAGGCTGCCGTATTCCTCGGTTCCGATGGCGGGAACGCCGCCTGCGGCGTATTGGATGCCGACCTTGACCAGCGCCAGACCGATCATAGTGACCACAAGGCCGGTAACCAGCGGCGGCAGGGCAAAGCGGATTTTGCCGATGAAGAAGCCAAGGCAGAAGTGGAAAAGACCGCCCACAAGGATGCCGCCCATCAGGACCGACATGGCCTCGACGCCTTTGCCCGCGACCAGCGGGATCATGATCGGGATGAAGGCAAAGCTGGTGCCCTGCACGATGGGCAGGCGCGCACCCACGGGGCCAAGGCCGATGGTCTGGAACAGGGTCGCGATGCCCGCAAAGAACATCGACATCTGGATCATGTAGAGCATCTGCGGGAAATCGGGCGAGTTCGAGCCAAAGCCGAAGCCCGCAGCGCCTGCAACGATAATCGCGGGCGTCACATTCGAGACGAACATTGCCAGCACGTGCTGGATGCCAAGCGGGATCGCTTGGGCCAGAGGTGGGGTGTAGTTTGGATCTCTGAGTTCGGCGGGAGAGCCGATGGAGGTGTCAGTCATAGTCCTATCCTTCCTGATGGGTGACGGGCCGCATTGGTTGTTATGATTGTGCGGCTCTTGGCTTTGGCCCTTTGGGGGCGGGTGAGGCTCCTCCGCCTCGGGTCGTTTTGCATCTGGCGGGAGGGGGGCTGTCTGCCCCCCGGCGCGGACGCGCCTCCCCCCGAAGGTATTTGGACCAAGATGAATGGTCAGAGCGTGAGGGCCGGATGGCGGTTCACGTCTTTGTAGAGCAGGTAGCGGAACGGTGTGTGGCCTTTGGCGATGCAGGCTTGGGGGCAGAAAGCGCGGAGCCACATGAAATCGCCGGGGCCGACGCTGACCCATTGATCGTTGAGCAGGTAGTCGGCCTCGCCTTCGAGGACGTAGAGGCCGTGTTCCATGATGTGGGTTTCGGCAAAGGGAATGCGGCCGCCCGGTTGGAAGGTCACGATGTTGACGTGCATGTCGTGGCGCAGGTCATTGGGGTCGGCAAAGCGGGTGGTGGCCCATTTGTCCGTGTTGGGCATCGGTGTGGGGTTGCGTTCGAGATCGCTGGTCACGAAGGAATCTGGGCGCGAGAGGCCCGCGACGCTTTGGTATTTTTTGCGCACCCAGTGGAATTTCAGGGGTGTGTCGGCGGGGTTGTGGACCTGCCATGCGCTGTGGGGCGGGATGTAGGCGTAGCCGCCAGCGGTCAGGCTATGGTGCTTGCCATCAAGGATGAGGGACATGGTGCCCTCAGCCACAAAGAGGACGGCTTGGGCGTCGGGATCGGGCTCGGGGCGTTTGGAGCCGCCGCTGGGGGCGACCTCGACCGCGTATTGGGCGAAGGTTTCGGCAAAGCCTGAAAGGGGGCGGGCCAAAATCCAGACGCGTGTCTCGGTCCAATCCGGTAGCAGGCTGGTCACGATGTCCCGATGGGTGCAGGCGGGTAGGACCGCAAAGGCGGTGGTGAAGATGGCGGTGCCGACGGGATCTTCGTCCTGTTCGGGCAGGCCGCCGGGGGGGAAGGCGTAGTGGGTCATAGCAGGGCCTCAAGGCGCAGGCGGGTAATCCGTTCGACCTGTTTGCAGGCCTCATGGAATTCGGTTTCGGTGTCGTTGTTGATCCGGCGTTTGAACGCGGCGAGGATCGAGGATTTGTCGTGATCGCGCACGGCGATGATGAAGGGAAAGCCGTGTTTGTTGGTGTAGGCGGTGTTGAGGGCGGTGAACTGTGTCCGTTCCTCGTCTGTCAGGGCATCCAGACCCGCGCTGGATTGCTCGGATGTGCTGTCAGCGGTCAGCCGTTTGGCTGCGGCCAGTTTGCCCGCCAGATCGGGGTGGGCGCGCAGAACGCCAAGACGCTCGTCATAACTGGCGCTTCGGAAGGCGCGGGCAAGGGCGCTGTGTACGCCTGCGGCGCGGTCGTGGGCGGGGCCTAGTTCCAGATCGAAGGCGCGGTCGGCGATCCATGGAGAGTGTTCAAAGATGCCGCCGAAGGTGCCCACGAAGGTGTCGCGGTCCATCTGGCTGGGGCGCGGTTTGCGGGTGTGCGGATGGGTTTTGGCCCAGTGCTGTGCAATATCGATGCGGCGCGGGGTCCAGACGCCTTCAAAGCCGGCGATATAATCCAGAAAGCGCTTGAGCCCTGCCATTTTGCCGGGGCGGCCGATCAGGCGGCAGTGCAATCCGACGGACATCATCGCGGGGCGTCCATCAGTGCCTTCGGCATAGAGGGTGTCGAAGGCGTCTTTGAGGTACTGATAGAACTGCTCACCGGTGATGTAGCCGGGGGCGGTGGCAAAGCGCATGTCGTTTGCCTCAAGCGTGTAGGGGATGACCAGCTGATCGCGATCGCCCACTTCAAGCCAATAGGGCAGGTCGTCGTCATAGGTGTCGCTGACGTAGGCAAAGCCGCCCTCTTCGGCCACAAGGCGGACAGTGTTTTCGCTGCAACGCCCTGTGTACCAGCCAAGGGGGCGCTCTCCTACCACTTCGGTGTGCAGGCGGATGGCTTCTTGGATGGCGGCGCGTTCCTCATCCTCGGGCATGTCCTTGTGTTCGACCCATTTCAACCCGTGGCTGGCGATTTCCCAGCCCGCGTCCTGCATGGCCTGCACGTGTTCGGGGCTGCGGGCCAGCGCGGTGGCCACGCCGTAGATCGTCACGGGGACATTCGCGCCGGTAAACAGGCGGTGTAGCCGCCAAAAGCCGGCGCGGGCGCCGTATTCGTAGATGGACTCCATGTTCCAGTGGCGCTTGCCTTGCCACTGGGCCGCGCCTGCGATGTCAGAGAGGAATGCCTCGGATGCCTGATCCCCGTGCAGAACACAGTTTTCGCCGCCTTCTTCGTAGTTCAGCACAAACTGCACGGCGATTTTTGCGCCTCCGGGCCACTGGGGGTCTGGAGCATCGGGGCCGTATCCGATCATATTTCGGGCGTAGCGGGTCATGTGTGAGGCAGTCCTTTCTTTGCAACAGGAGTATGACGAACAAAGGCTGAGGCATTATCAAATATTTTTTGAAACAGTTTAGAGCGTAGGCTTTTGTTCAAACCATGCCCAAGGGGTGGGCAAACCCGTAAGATCCGCGCCAGCAAAAGGAGCAAACCATGGCTGAAGGATTTCTGACAACCCATGTTCTGGATACCGCCAAAGGGGTGCCAGCGGCGGGGATGACCATTGATCTCTATCGGATCGAAGGGGACGTGCGGACGCATCTGGCCACCAAGGTGACCAATAGCGACGGTCGCACGGATGGACCGATCCTGCCGAAAGAGGCATTTGCCACTGGTGTTTATGAGTTGGTCTTTCAGGCGGGCGCCTATCTGGATGCCAGTGGCGTGCCGCAGGAAGAGCCGCGGTTCTTGGATGTGGTGCCGATCCGCTTCGGGATCAGTGATCCACAGTCCCATTATCATGTGCCGCTGCTGGTCTCGCCCTTCGGGATGTCCACATATCGCGGCAGCTAAGGCAAAAGGAAAAGGGCGACCCGCGGGCCGCCCTTTGCTTTATCCTTTCAGGCAGGTGGCGATGCTGTCTGCCAGATTTTCCAGAAGCTGCGGGTAAAGGTCAGGACCGGCGGTCAGGGTGCTGCCCATGGGGTCCAGAACGCCGCTGCGCAGGTTCAGCTCTTTGGTGATTGCCTCGACATATGCCGGATCGTGTTGGGGTTCGCTGAAGATGCAGGTCACGCCGTCCTCAGAGATGTGGTCCCGCAGATCCGACAGGTGGCGCGCGCCGGGGGTGGCAGCTTCGCTTGAGGCGATGGTGCCTGTCACCTTGATCCCGAAATGATCGGTGAAGTAGCCGTAGGCGTCATGGAAAACGACAATCCCCTGATCATGGAGGGGCGCCAGAGTTGCGCTGATATCTGCCTCTAGTGACGCAAGGCGGTCTTGGGCAGCTTTGGCATTGGCGGTGTAAGTATCCGCGCCTTCGGGGTCCAGTTTGGTCAGGTAATCCGTAATGGCCCCAAACCACAGCTGACCGTTTTCCGGCGAGAGCCACGCATGCGGATCAAGGCCGCTGTGGTCGTGGTCTTCATGTTCGGAATGCTCTGCCTCATGATCGTCATGGTCAGCGTGATCGTCATGATCTTCTTCACCGATGATCCGCTCATGCGTGCCGTCCACATGCAGCAGGGCTAGGGCAGAGTCCTCACGCTCCATCGCCTCTAAGGTGCTGTCCAGCCAGAAGGCCAACTCTGGTCCGGTCCAGATGATGCCGTCCGCGCCCGAGATCAGGCGGGCCTGACTGGGGCGCAGTTGGAAATCATGGGCATCCCCGCGTTGATCCATCAGCAATTCAGCCTGGCCGCGGTCCCCCATCACCATCAGAGCCAGCGCATGAACAGGTGGAATATCTGTCGCAATAGTCAGCGGCGCGGCATGGGCAGCGGTGGAAAAAAGCAATGCTGCGGAAACGGTGAACAGACGCATGGGGGCTCCTTGAGGTTGGTGCGCCGCCCCTATATACTGTTACGTGATAATATAACAATACCCCGAGGTTAGGATGCGCGAGCCATCCCCAGCTTTTCACGATCACGACCATGCGAACTGCGCCGAAGATGCGCTGGCCTTTGCGGATGAGCTGGCCTCGCGCAAGGGATTGCGTCTGACGCCCGTGCGCCGCCGCACCCTTGAGATTCTGTTGACCGAGCATCGGGCCATGGGGGCCTATGAGGTCTTGGATCGCCTAGCTGCTGACGGGTTCGGGAACCAGCCGCCCGTGGCCTATCGCGCGTTGGAGTTTCTGGTGGAACACGATCTGGCCCACCGCATCCAGCGCCTGAACGCCTTTGCCGCCTGCACCCATCCGGGGGACAAACATTCGCCCGTGTTCCTGATCTGCCGTGCGTGCGACACGGTCGCCGAAGCCGCAGCCGAGGTGGTTCTGGACGCCATCGACAGCGCCGCCGAGGCCCACGGTTTTGCGGTTGAGCGGGTGAATATGGAAGTTCTAGGCCTCTGCCCTGCATGTAAGGAGGCTGGCGCATGAGCTTGATCACCACCCAAGGGCTGACCATCAGCCACGGAGCCGATCCTGTGCTGCGCGACATCGATCTGGACATTGCCGAGGGCGAGATCGTGACTGTGATCGGGCCGAATGGCTCGGGCAAGTCCACTTTGGTGCGGGCGATCCTTGGCATTCTGGCCCCCTCTTCGGGAATGATCCGCCGCAAAAAGGGCCTGCGGATCGGCTATGTGCCCCAGAAGCTGGCGATTGATGCGACCTTGCCGATCACTGTGCGGCGGTTTCTGTCCTTGCCCGCCCGGATCAGCGATGACGTTGCCGCGCAGGCGCTGGCCCGAACAGGGGTGCAGGGCTTGGAGGATCGGCAGATGGCGGCGCTGTCTGGGGGGCAGTTGCAGCGGGTGCTGCTGTCGCGGGCGCTGCTGTCGCAACCCGATATCCTGATTCTGGACGAGCCCACACAGGGGCTGGACCATCCAGGTATTGCGGCTTTTTACACTCTAATCGAGGAAGTGCGCAAAGACACCGGCTGCGCGGTGCTGCTGGTCAGCCATGATTTGCATGTGGTGATGCGGGCCTCGGATCGGGTGGTTTGCCTGAATGGGCACATCTGCTGTCAGGGCACGCCGGGCATGGTGCAAAGCGCACCGGAATATCACGCGCTGTTCGGCGTTTCCGAAGGCGGGGCGCTGGCGATTTACGAACACCATCACGATCACACACACGATCACATCCACGGCGAAGGCTGCACCCATGACTGATCCCTTTTTGATCCGCGCCTTTTTAGCCGGTCTTGGTGTTGCCATTGCCGCAGGCCCGTTGGGCTGTTTCGTGGTCTGGCGCAGAATGGCCTATTTCGGAGATGCCACCGCCCACGCCGCTATTCTGGGCGTCGCTCTTTCGCTGCTCATGGGAATGCCGGTTGCCTTCGGGACAATGGCGATTGCCTTGGCGATGGCTTTGACGGTGTCCGCTTTGTCGGCCCGCGCACATGGCGTGGATGCGACTTTGGGGGTTCTGGCCCATTCGGCATTGGCGATTGGCCTTGTGGCGATCAGCTTTGCCAATGGTGTTCGCGTTGATCTGTCCAGTTTTCTGTTTGGCGATATCCTAGCCGTTTCCAGAGAGGATCTGGTGGTGATTTTCACCGGCGCTCTATTGGTTCTGGCGTTATTGGTCTGGCGTTGGCAGGGCCTATTGCTGGCGACGCTGAATCCCGAATTGGCGACGGCAGCCGGTATTTCTCCGCGGCGCGAGCAATTGGTTCTGACGCTGGCGCTGGCTTTGACTGTTGCAGTAGCGCTGAAAGTTGTCGGGGCGCTTTTGATCTCGGCCATGCTACTGGTGCCGCCCGCCGTAGCGCGCAGTGCCGCGAACACGCCCGAACGGATGGCCGTCGGCGCGGTTCTGGTGGGAATTGGTGCGGTGATCGGGGGGCTTTGGGCCTCTTGGACATTGGATACGCCTGCCGGCCCCAGCATTGTGACGGTGGCTGCGATCGCCTTTGCCCTGTCTTTGCCGCTACAAGCCATTCGGCGCGGGCGCTGAGCCGTTCCAATAACGACAAAAGGCGCCCCAAGAGGCGCCTTTTTAATTCATCCGAAATGGGTGCGGGCTGCGCTTATTGCAGCTCCAGCTCTTCCATGTCGCGGCCTGCGTTCAGGTGCTCAATCACCCAAGCGGGCTTGCGGCCACGGCCGGTCCAAGTGACCGACGAATCCTCGGGGTGGCGGTATTTCGGAGGCGATTTCGACGCATTCGCTTTGCGCTTGCCTTCAACAACTTCATTCAGGGTAAAGCCCATTGCGCGTGCTTCAGCTTCCAGACGCTGGCGCGCTTCGGTGATTTTACGGTCCTGATATTCGTTAATCGCCTTTTCGACGTCTTTCTGTAGTTTTTTAAGTTCGCTCAGGTCGAGCTCATTGAGATCAATGCTCATGTTGGTTTTCCCCATCCAAACTGTAACTGGATAATCATGATTTCCACGTATTAGTAAATACATAATTTCCAAAAATTCAATACTGGGTGCTGCGAAATCAGTTGGAACGGCATTCTGGTGGGCCGGTCGGTCGGGTAATTAATCACGCATTTATGTGTGAAGAAGTGTCGAATTGATAGAAAATAGGTGCAAAATTCTGCTTTGCATTCGACGCGCTGGCTTTGCGTAGTTCATTTGGGAAGATGTAATGGCTTTTTCTTACTTGCGGGAAAGACCATGAAGTCAGGGTTAACATATATTTGAGGAAGAGGTTTTGACGTCATCGTCCGAAGTGTCTTTGATTCGGGGTGAATGGTTGCCAAAGCGCGTCTCTGTTGCGGTTTCGGTCGGGTTTGCGCCCTGAGACGCCCTGAGGGCTGCCCGTATAACTTGTTACCGCGTACAGAAGGTGACCTGTCATTTCTGGCAAGCTCCTCTGTGGTGTTACCTTGGGTTTGCTTTTCAAAAATATACGATTACGGCGGTGTTTCATCGGGATCAGGGTGGTGCTTGGCCTGCGCCGAATTGGTATTTCATGCTTGCGTGTTGACTGTGTGATCTGGGCAGACTGCAATGCTATACAATCTATGGTTGATAACTGCATTGGCCCAAGGCGGTTGCGCGAAGTCGCGAAGATTGTCCATCGATCACGCATCAGGCGGCTTGGGCGCGCATCTGATGCGATCTGTAAGCACGTTTTGACAAACGTGTTTTGGATCATTTCAGTGGATCTGCGCAAAAGATGGTTTGGGCTGATTGCAAAGAAAGCCGCGTGTCGTATCCCATCAAAGGGCGTTCGAACTACGCAGGTGCAGAAAAATGGTGCGATAAAACACCAAAACACCAATCCCGTAAGGATCAGGGTCAAATCGCTATCATCTTAAGAAGGATT
>JAYZYX010000170.1:0-26475 GCA_036139795.1 Pseudomonadota bacterium
CAGCACCGGCAAGGTCAGTTTCGACAGCAGCGGCCCCGCGACCGAGGGCTGCACCGCCCCGTTGTCCATCAAGTCGATCGGCAGCACGCAGTTCTGGTCCATCTTGTCATGGATTGCCGCAATATCCGCCTCTGGCACCCCGTGGCTGCGCAGATAATCCTGCCCGTAGTGATGCCAAATCAGCCCGAAACTGCTGTAGGGCTGCCCATCGGGCCGCAGGGGGTTTTTCTGTTGGTGATGGTCAAAAACCCCCCGTGCCGCATCATAATCGCGGCCCACATCATAGATCAGCCGCCCTTCGGCAGGGGTAATCCACCCCTCATCGCGGGTGCGCACAATCTGCGCGTCCGGGTAAAGGCGCGTCAGCACCACAGAGCTGAGAAGCTCGTCGGCATGAAAGCCGCCCGAGTGGGTCACCAGATAGGAAATCGTCATAAAAACTGCTCGTTAACATGTGTTAAGCACCTCTAATCGGGCACTTTTCCACAGGTGTAGGGCTGCGCCGCCCGTCATTTCAACCCGTAGACGAATGCAAGATGCGCTTACACGACTAAAAACTGTAGGACTTATGCATATAAGCCACACCCGACAAAGGCAAAGAACAGTACTTAGGCACCGCTTTCAGTTTACGTGCCGTCCCCGTGGCATCGGACGCATCGCCAAATGTTCGCAGAATTTTCGTTCTCTTTGCAGAAAATGTGCAAAATCTTTCATGAATCAGTCATGATAATTCCGCAAACCAACTGCGACAGAAACATAAGCTGAATCGAACATTGTTGCGGGCTTTCTGGCCCTTGAATGGGAATTTTGTAGACCTCCCAAATCGTAGGATCGGAAAATGCTCTACCCCTTCAGGACACAACCCTGAGGATGCTCGGTAAGAGCCGCCCGATAAGAACATCCCTTTCAGGGTAATCAGGCGATGGTGAGATAAGAGATTGTACAATCGAAGACCCCAGATGCCTTGACAGATAAGGGCAATTTCCCGCTTAAGTTGTACACAAGTATGTGACTCTGTCCCGCTATGAGAGGAGATGACGCTGGAATAGCATCAGAATTGTCCTCAATCCGCTAAAGCCGCCGCCGGACTTTAAGTGTTTGTTGCGATTCAGCTGCTTACAATCTCGGAAGCGCGGATGATCCACATGCTGCATAATTTGCGACCAACCGCCCAAAAAGATGCAAAACTTGCGGGAATAAATCGAAACTTACTATACGAATGGATAAGCACAGCGCATTGCAGGTTTCATCAAAGCAGACTATCGCGAAAGATGCGTTTACCGGAACACATTTGGCCACGCTCTTGAATTATTTAAAGCATCTTTTCGGCACCTTTTGCTTGATTGCCATGACGGGCATCGCGCCCGTGCAGGCAGAGCAAACTGATGACCCCGACATTCCTGCCGCCAAGGATCTGGCAGGCTATACGTTGGTAGGTGCAGATGCCGCAGATAATGCCCTGTTCTCGCTCTATCTGGACCCTGCTGGTGTGGCCGAATTCTCGTTCCAGTCAGGCACCCAGATCACTGTGCCGTGGCGACTGGCGTCTGAGGATGTGCTATGCTTTCGCTTTGCCACCGATGCGAATGAGGAATGCAAGGCCCTGCCCCCCTTGGGCCGTGGCCGCGACTGGACGACCGTGACGGAATCGAACGGCGCATATGAGGTGCTGGCGCCCATTGGCCGCTCGCAGATTTTCATGGCCAAGCCGGGCCGTTTTGCCCACAACCCTGCCACCTATGACGGCAGCGTCCAGAACTGGGAAGGCAAGCGCGTTTACCTGCGTGATCACGACACCGGCGACATCCGCTATCTGGATTTCGATTTTGACGAAGAGGTGCGCTATACCGGCCCTGACAACACGCAGGCGCTGGGGCTGGTGAACCTCTCTGATCCGGACGAGATTTGTCTGGCCCTGACCGGCGCGCCGCCCCGCTGCCTTTACACAGTCAATCGCGACAACGTCCTGATGCTTGCCAATGGCCGCGGACCCGACGCCGAGCCCTTTGCCGATGTGCTGTACATCGCGCCATTGGACAGCGGCTTTGCAGTGCCTGTGCTGCCCGCCAAGAACACGCCGCCCGAAACCCCGCCCGAAGCGCTGGCCGATCCCGATGTCACCCCCGAAGCGCCCGAGCCGTCGTTGGCCGACAAAGCCCGTCTTGCCCTTCGGGACATGCTGTTCACAGAAGATAGCTTCTGGCTGACCGCCCCCGAGGTCGCGACCGAGATCGCCGCCGAGGCAGGCGGCACCCGCACCGCCGATATTCTGGCCGCCTTGCAGGACGCTTTGACCAGCGGCGCATTGGCGGACTTCGACCTTTACGTTCTGGGCCTGCAACTGACCAGCGGACGCATCGCGCCTGCGGTCGGCCCCTTTACGGACGAAGAAACGGCGATGGCCTTCAAGGCCGCCATGACCCTAACCCCAATGGCCGAGGCGCAAACCTACGAACGCCAGTCCCCCGACCGCATCGCCGGCATCTCTGAGGGCTTCCTGCCGTTGGTTCAGAATGACGCGCTTTCTGCGGTCACCGGTCTGCGCGAACAAGAGGTTCACGTGGACAGCGGCTGCCTTTCGATCTGGGGCACTCAAGCTGCGGAAGATCTGGCCAGCTTGGCGGCACGTGCCTCAGAGGCGGTGATCCCGCCCCTGCGCCAATCGGACTTTGCCCAGATGATCTGCCGTGCCGGTGCGCAATTGGTGGTCTTTCCCGACAGCGCCCCCCGCTCGGACACGCAGTTCTTCGCACGGCCTGAAGAGGGCGTGTATCAGGTGCATTTCATCGCCGATGGTTGCGCCGCACAGATGACGCTTGCGGAAAGTGGCGCGCCTCTGTTCCTGACCGATGCAGGCGGCTGCGGCTTGCCGGTTATTGACCCCTACCTCAGCTATGGCGCGGGCCTTCTGGACCAGTTGCAACTGCTCTTAGCGCAAGACAAGGTGATTTCCGACGCGCCCATTGACGAGCAAAATCCAGCGGGACCGGCGCTGCCCTATCAGATCACGACGCGGGTGCTGCCGGAAAGCCGTGAAAGCCTTGGTGCCCTGTGCCGCCTCAGCGTGCTGCAGGATCAACTGCCCGCCACCGCCGCCCTTGAGGCCGCCCCCGAAAGCGCCGTCGAAATGCCCTTTGTCGAAGTCCACGCCAGCGTTGATCTTGGGGCACTGACCCTTGAGCCTGCCGAATCCGATGGCACCTTCCTGCGCTTTACCCTGAGCCAGCCGGTCTCATTATGGGAGCGTCGGTGGGACACCCAGCACGAGCTTGGCTCGCGCGCGGGGCAGACCGAAACGCTAAAGCTGGCGCTGCCTGACATGCTTCAGGCCGACGCCAGCACAGCCCTTCAGACCCTATCCCGCCTGTGCAGCGCCAGCGCGGCGGCCCGAAGCCCGCGCTAAACGCAAACGCTGCTTTTGCTCACGGCGCAGACGAACGGGGCTTAGCACCTCTGCGGGCTGGCCTTTGGGCATGACCAAATCCCCCTCAAAGCACCCGCGGATCAGATCATCCAGTGCGCCTCTCTTCTTCAGCTTGCCACTCAGATGATGACCAAGGCGATTGAAGCGATAGTGGAAGATATTCGGCCCTTTCGGAAACAGCGCCGCGTGGAAATAATCCAACCCGCGCCCACCCGAAAACAGATAATATCTTGTGGTATCGTTCATGAAATCCGAAATCACGCCGACGTCGAACGACTTAATCCTGGAAATCGCCTTGCTCCAGCGATCTTCCCAAGGCACCACACGGCGATCGACGCTGAACTGGGGCGCAAAGGCGACGCAGGCCTCAACAGGGAAATAGTGACCCGCCAGAATGGCGTTGAATCCACCCATACTGTTGCCGATCGTGAAGATCTTCCGCCCCTTGATATAGGGCGTGATCAGCTTTGTGATCACGTCGAAATCCAGCGCATTTCCCCATGAACGGGTCTTGTCAGTGATAAACACTGTCGCGGCGAATGCCCGTCCGGTGCCGTAAAATTCCGGTTTTTGGATGTGTGTATCCTCAACCCGATGCCCGAGACCTGTGAAAGACAGGATTACGGAATCTGCTTTGTCTGCTTCGGGATTTTCAACCGCGGAAATTTTCAAACGGTCGTCTTCATAAATATCAATCATCAATAAAACTACGCCCACGTCGAGACTCGACCGGATCAAACGCTAATCCGGAGGAGATAACTTATGGTTAATAGAAAAAGGCCAGATGGCGAGTTCTGTAAAGATGAAAACAACCAATGCGCGAAAATAGCCCAATCGCAGCGATTCCCCGCCGCTTGGCGGCAAGACATTGCCGACGGTTACAAACGGGTAGCTACCCCCCCAATCGATGCTGCACCTGCCGCATTTGGCCACTGCTTACGGTCAAATAGCCTAACCGTTTGACCAACAGCGCTAAGGCATCAAACCGCTTGTTCTGCGAGACTTTGGGGGTTCCCAATCCTGCGGAGGAAAGCGTCATGGCCACTGATACCAGCCTTAGCCTTCAAGCCCTGGCAAACCGGGTCATGCAGGACCCCTCCAGCACCACGCTGGCCGATCCTCTCAGCGCGAACCTGTCCGCGCTCGGGGGCGCGATCACCTATAATCTGGGCAGCAGCAGCGCCGATGCCGACGGCATCTCGGACGCCCGCGCCGAAGTGGTACAGCAGGCGCTGGCCTATATCTCGAACACCACCGGCATCCGCTTTACCGAAGTCACCGGCGACAGTCTGATCACCTTTACCGATGATGAGGCGGGCGGCTTTACGCGCTATTCCTACTGGCCCGACACCAACGATATGTTCTCGGCGCAGGTGAATATCTCGGACGCGTGGTTTCAGGGCTCGACCAGCAGCACAGACTACTATTTCCAGACGGTCCTGCATGAGATCGGCCACGCGCTGGGGCTGGACCATCCGGACGAATACACCACCTTCACCTACAACCCTGATGTGGCGAACGACAACTGGCACACATCTGTCATGAGCTATGCCGCCCCCGCCCAGTACCAGACCGAGGGGCTAAGCTATGCGCAGACCTATTCCGTTGCGGATATGATCGCCCTGCAACAGCTCTACACCAGTCAGGTGGCGCAAGTGGGGGCCAGCACCGGCTATCAGATCCTGTCGGGCGACACGGTCTACGGTTTCAACACCTCGCTTGATGGCAACCTCTTTCCGGTCCTCTCCGCGCTGGCCGACAACGCAGCCAACAACTTCTACACGCTGGCAGATGCGGGCGGCATCGACACGCTGGATGCCTCGGGCTGGAGCATGGATCAGGACATCGACCTGACCATCACACAGGCAACCGACAGATCGGCCACGTCCTCGTCCATCGGCGGGGGCTCAGGCAACCTTTTCCTTGCCGCTGGCACCGTGATCGAGAACGCCTCGACCGGCGCAGGCGATGACCGGATCGTCGGCAACACCGCTTCCAACCACCTATCCGCAGGCGATGGCGACGACGTGCTGTTCGGGATGGCTGGCAATGACACCCTGACTGGCGGCGATGGCAACGACGTCCTTTATGGCGGCGAAGGGAACGATCTGCTGCAAGGGGGCGCAGGCACCGAGATTTTCATCCTCGAGGCTGGCAATGACACCATCGACGGCGGCGCGGGCATCGACTGGCTGACTCTGGCTGACCGCGACGGGGTCCATGTGAACCTCTTCCGCGGCACCGCCTTTGATCAGGAAACCGGCCGCGACACCGTCATCGGGATCGAGAATGTCTCGGGCAGTTCCGGCGACGACTATCTGACCGGCGACGACAACGACAACCAGCTGATCGGGGCCGACGGCAATGACCGCCTTGCGGGCGGCGGCGGCGATGACATGCTGCTTGGGGGGATCGGCGCAGACCGGTTACTTGGGGATGAGGGCAACGACACCCAGCTTGGCGGCGACGGCGATGATCGCCTTTACATCGGCGCGGGCGACGATGTGCTTGAAGGCGGCGACGGCATCGATTGGGTCTATTCCGACCCCGACGGCGCGAATGTGATCGATCTGTCGGACACAGGCACCCAGAACACCGGCTTTGGCAACGACACCCTCACAGAGATCGAGAATATCTCGGGCTCGCGCTATGGCGATGCGCTGACCGGCGATGATGGCGCCAACAAGCTGCGCGGCAATGCTGGCGATGACACGCTTTATGGCAACGGCGGCGCAGACAACCTGCTTGGCAGCAGCGGCGCGGACCTGCTGGATGGCGGCGCAGGCTTCGATCGGATGATGGGCGGCAGCGACAATGACACCCTTTACGGGCAGGACGGCGATGACCGGCTTTGGGGCGGCGAAGGAGATGACCTGCTGGATGGCGGCGCGGGCGATGACACCCTCTCTAGCGACGCAGGCAACGACACGCTGATCGGCGGCGACGGGCAGGACACCTTGCGTCTTTACGGACGCACGGACATGCGCGTCGATCTGGCGGCAGGCACAGCCACAGGGGACGCCACCGGCACCGACATCCTTTCCGGCATCGAGAACGTCATGGGCTTCAAGGCCGATGACCATATCACCGGCGATGATGGCGCGAACCAACTTAGCGGCGGCGCAGGCAGCGACACGGTGATCGGGGCGGGCGGCGATGACATCCTGTGGGGCGGCGCGGGCAATGACAGCCTGCTGTCCGGTCTGGGGAACGACCTGATCAATGGCGGCACAGGTCATGACAGCCTCTGGGGCGGCGACGGCGACGACACGCTGGCAGGCGGCAGTGGAAACGACCTGCTTGTGGGCGGCCTCGGGACAGATCAGATGACCGGCGGCCAAGGCACGGACATCTTCCGCATCATGCTGGGGGATGGCCTTTTGACCGATGTGATCCGCGATTTCACCGTCGGCACAGACCAGCTGCAATTCGAGCTGGACGAGGACGACGAAACCGGCCTGCTCTTCAGCCAGTCGGGCAGCGGCCTGACCGTGACCTACGGCACCTCAAGCGTCTATCTGGACGGGGTCGAGGACGAAGAGGTTCACGCAGACCTGCTCAGCTTCGGCTGACACCGGCCTTGCGCCTGTCATGCAGGTTTCTACGGCGATCAGGCCCTGGCGATGACTTCGGCGCCCGCGGGACCGCCCGTGCGCAGCTTGACGATCACCGCCAGCGACACAGCTGTAGAGACCAGCGTCGCCCCCAAAGCGATCAGCAAAACGGCGATCAGGCCAGCGAAACCATTGATCAGCCCGTAGACCACCAGCGCGGTCAGCGGGATATGGATTCCGACAAAAGCCACAGCCATCAGCTGAAAAGTCAGTTTGTCGATCCGGCGCAGTGCAGTAATCATGAAAGGTGTACCTTTGTTCCCGTGTGTTAGTTTGACTCGCAAAAATAAGGCACAAAGTTGACCGGACAAATCTGCCACGAAATCTCGCTTATGGCTACCGGAGATCGGCAGGCCCTGCAGAGGCTATACGCACTCACATCGGACCGAATGTTTGCAATTTTAATGCGAATTCTTCGGGATCGGGCTGACGCAGAAGACGCACTTCAGAACGTATATATAAAAGCATGGCGCGGAGCGCCAAGTTTTGATGTGACGCGCAATGGTGAGGCGTGGCTGGCAACGATTGCCCGAAATGTGGCAATCGACAGCCTGCGCCAATCCCGTAAACGTCTGGATGAAAACGGGGAATTGGACATGGTGGCGGATCCGGCGCGATCAACCAGCACCATACATCAGATCCGCGCGGACCTGCGCAGCTGTCTGGCCACGCTGGATCAGGCGCATGCGACGGCTGTGTTGCAGGTCTACATGTACGGGCTGTCCTATCAGGATGTGGCCGACACCCTTGGCACGCCCCTCAACACCGTCAGAACATGGCTGCGCCGCAGCTTGCTGAAACTTCGCGAATGTCTGGAAAGCGCCGATGACCTCTGACCAGCCCCTCTCTCTGGCCGCCGAACTGGCGATGGGCCTGCTTACAGAAGACGAAGCCTATAAGGCCGAGCGTCGCCGCGCCACAGATCCCGCCTTTGATGCAGAAGTCTGGTGGTGGGAAGAGCGTCTGGCAGGCTGCTTTGCCAACCTGCCCCCGCAAAAGGCCCCCAAAGGCACCTACGACAAGATCGAAGCCCGCCTCTTCGGCACCCCCGACACCGCCAAAGCCCCCGGCAAGGGTTTTGGCTGGAAACCGGTGGTGGGCGGCATCATCGGGATCAAGGCCACACTTCTGGCAGCCTTCCTGATCACCCGCGCGCTGAACACCGAAACCCATGTCTATGACACAGGGCTCGGCCAGATGACCCTGCGCTGGAACACCCAATCGGGCAGCATCACCAGCCAAAGCGCCGCGCAGACCACCCTGCATATCTGGGTCAAAACCCCCGCGGGCTACAGCTATCTGGGGAATGCTGGCCAAAAGCTGAACCTGCCTTTTGCCTCGGGCACCGTGCTGGCCCTCTCGGCGGACGGCCCCCTGAACAAGGCCCCCCGAATTCTGGCCGAACATAGCTTTATTCGCGAAGACTAAGCTTCTTTATTGCATAAATACTCACATCCCCGCCGCCGCCAGATGCGCAGCGGCAGGGATGTGATAGCGCGGCTTACACGATCCTTGATCCACCCGCATCCGCGCCAAAGCGCGATCAGGGAGGCAACCGGCGCTCACCCCTTATGGTGCCTGAATTTTCCGCGGAATTCCGCCCCCCGTAGGCCGGCGCGCCGGTTTTCCCCTCTTTTCCGCGAGGCAGAGGCAAGGGATCATAGGGCCAGAGCGGGCCTTCGCGCCGCCGGTTTTATGTGTGTTTTTGATTTACAGGTTTT
The DNA here is from genome assembly GCA_036139795.1 of Pseudomonadota bacterium. GTDB lineage: Bacteria > Pseudomonadota > Alphaproteobacteria > Rhodobacterales > Rhodobacteraceae > Donghicola. The sequence continues at coordinate 8,760 of JAYZYX010000170.1, forward strand.
TTTGCCATGCCTTCTTCGACCTCGGTTCTTGACCGCTATACAGCCCTGACCATCGCCGGAAGTTTCGCCCATGTGGTCTACGGAGAGGATCGCCTACCCTCATCCTATCGCGGCAAAAGTGATAACGGGCTGGATGATGCCTATGACAGCTTTCTTGGCCTGCAAGGTTGGAGCGTCCTGAAACTACCCCTCTCGGGCAGCGGCGCATCCTACGCCGCGGGCGGGCTATACAGCGGCGATACAGGCGGCGGCGATTATGATGCCCAAGCCCTTGTGGCCGAAACCGTGCTGCCCGACGGCACCAAGGTTGTGACCCTCAGCTTTCGCGGCACCGATGACAACACCAATGCGGTGTTGGGACAGGCTTTCACCAAAAACGGGCTGCAAGGCTATTACGACGGATTTGAGCCCCTGATCGACGCGGTGATCGCCTATGTGAACAAATCCTCGAACGGGGTCGATGCACTGGTGGTGACAGGCCACAGCCTTGGCGGCTCGATGGTGGATACCTTCATGATGCAGGACGCCGCGCGGGTGTCGAACAGCGTGGATCTTGAAGCGATGGCAGTGGGCTCGGCCGGTCTGGTCAGCAGCATGGTCAAGAACGTAGACCTCAGCGATTACACCCTGCTGGCCAATGACGGTGATCTGGTGGTCTATCCGGGGCTGGAAAGCTGGTGGGTGCCGACCGCGGTCCTCAGCCGGAATGAACACCCTGACGGGACGGTCCTGACCTTTGAAATGCAGAACCTTGACCGTCTGGACGACGTGACAAACTGGTGGTCCACCGACTACATCGTCGGCCTGCAACACGAGAGCAAGCTCTACTACGAGAACACTCTGGCCCTGACCACCGATCCGCTGAACGGCTTTTTCAGCGGCAATCTGGTGATCATGGGCAATGGCAGTGATGCGGATGGCGACAACGTCGAGGCCACAGGCACCGACAGCGACGACCCCAGCGCCAATGACAATGGCAGCGCCGCACTGAAAGGCACAGGCGATGCCGATTACATCATTGGCCGCGAAGGCAATGACGAATTGCTTGGCTTTGGCGGTGACGATCTGCTGTCTGGCGGCGCGGGCAATGACACCGCAAAGGGCGGCACCGGCTACGACAAGCTGCATGGGGGCGTCGGGCAGGATGATCTTTCTGGCGAGGGCGGCAACGACCGGCTCTGGGGCGGCGCGGGCGATGACACCCTGTCGGGAAGCGTGGGCAATGACACGCTGGACGGCGGCACCGGCGCGGACAAGCTCTACGCGGGCGGCGGCAACGATCGCGCCTTTGGCGGCGACGGCAACGATCTGCTGCGCGGGGGCGGCGGGCTGGACTGGCTCTGGGGTGATGACGGCAATGACACGCTTTACGGAGACACCGGCGCGGACAAACTGCGCGGCGGCACCGGCGCCGACCAGCTGCACGGCGGCGCGGGCAGCGATAACATCACCGGCGGCGGCGGCGATGACCGCCTGTATGGTGACGGCGAGAACGACTTTATGCAGGGCAGCGGCGGCAATGACTCGGTTTACGGCGGGGCTGGCAACGATCGTCTGCGCGGCGATGCAGGTAATGATGTGCTGCGCGGTGGTGACGGGGCGGACAAGCTGTTCGGCGGCAACGGACGCGACAGCCTGAGCGGCGACACGGGCGCTGACCTGCTGCGCGGGGAAGCTGGTGCGGATGTGCTGCGCGGCGGGGCCTATCACGACACGCTGGTGGGCGGCTACGGTAACGACCTGCTGATCGGCGGGACAGGGCGCGATGTCTTTGTCTTTGCGGAAAATCACGGACGCGATGTGGTGCGCGACTTCGAGATCGGGATGGACCGCATCCGCTTTGACGGGCTTTCAAGCAGTGATCTGCGCCTGAGCTACAAGGGCGATGACACGGTGATCAAAGGCGACGGGCTGGAGGTCATTCTGCGCGATGTGCATCTGGACGATCTGAGCCAGAGCGATCTGTTTTATAACTGATCTTTTCATGCCAACGGGTCGGGGGCTCTGCCCCCGGCCTTTCGGCCTCCCCCGAGGTATTTTGCCAAGATGAAATAGGGGCCCGCCTGCACAGCCTTGGTGCGCGGGTGGATGTAGGCGTGGGTTTTGGCGCGGTTATATTGGTGGGCAGTTTAGGAGGCTGCCATGAGTTGGAACCCGATGAGCGCCCATAGAGGCGATGCGCTTGAGACCCTGATCATTCCGCGGGCGCGGGATATTGGCGGGTTTGAGGTGCGGCGGGCGTTGCCCTCGGCCCAGAGGCAGATGGTGGGTCCGTTTATCTTCTTTGATCAGGTGGGACCGGCGGAGTTTGTGACGGGCTCTGGGCTGGATGTGCGGCCACATCCGCATATCGGCTTGGGGACGGTGACCTATCTTTATCAAGGCGCCTTCGAGCATCGGGACAGCACTGGCGCGCAGCAGGTGATCTCGCCCGGGGATGTGAACTGGATGATCGCCGGAAAAGGCGTAACTCATTCCGAACGCACGGGGCCGGAGGTTCGGGCGGCGGGACATGGGTTGTTCGGGGTGCAGACGTGGATTGCCCTGCCAGAGCGGGATGAGGATATGGACCCGTCCTTTGAGCATCACGGCAAAGGGGCTTTGCCGGTTTTGCGGGATGGCGGGGCCTCGGCCCGGGTGATTTTGGGGCAGGCCTATGGGGTCAAAAGCCCTGTGACCATGCCGTCCGAGGCTTTTTATCTGGATGTGACTTTAGAGGCTGGCGCGGGGTTTCCCTTGCCGGACGAGCATGAGGATCGGGGAATTTTCATCATGCAAGGCAGCATCGCGGTCGCGGGGCAAAGCTATGATGCGGGGCAGATGATGGTGTTCCGGCCCGGTGACGGGATCTCTGTTCAGGCGGGCGCGCAAGGGGCGCGGCTGTTGGTGCTTGGGGGCGCGACGATGAATGAGCGCCGCTATATCTGGTGGAACTTTGTGTCGTCTTCCAAGGAGAAGATCGAGGCTGCCAAAGAGGCTTGGAAACGGGCCGATTGGGACAACGGCCCGTTCCGCCTGCCGCCCGGAGACGATCAGGAGTTTATCGCGCTATAGCGTATTAGCCGCTGGATGCCTGCATTTTCGCCAATGCCTCGGGCGAGATCGAGACGGTGTCCGTCGCGGTCTGTGCAGGGGCCTGCGCTGTGGGGACGGCGGCAGGAGCGGCATTGGAGATTGCGGCCATGACTTGCGCCGCAGCCGCGCTGTGTGAACAGCCGGATACACCCATGAGTGTCTCTCCTTTCAGTCGGGCTGCCAGAGGCAGCGTACTTTGAGGAGTACGGAGCGGGTGAGATTTCGTTTAATCACCGCGCCGTGAGAGAGGGGCAGCACCTGCGCGCTGCCCCTTGCCAGGTTACTTCAGGGCCGCGTCGGTGATCGCCAGCGTGTAGGCGCCCTCGGGCTCTTTGGTGATCACGGGGTCCGAGCCGCCTGCCAGCAGGGTGGCCACGGTACGCTCATAATCGGCGGGGTCCAGCGTGCCGTCCGAACCTGCGGTCAGCTTGGCCACTTCGCCCATCATGTAGATCTGATGCTCTTCGGTTTGGGCGCCGGTTTCATCGTTGTCCAGAACGATCATAGCCGCGTCTTCGGGGTTCTCTTCGGCCCATTTCCAGCCCTGCATCGAGGCGCGGACGAAGCGAACCATTTTGTCCTCAAAGGCGGGATCGGCCAGCTTGTCTTCCAGCGCGTAAAGGCCGTCTTCCAGAGTGGCAACACCCACGTCTTCGTACTTGAAGGTGACCAGTTCATCCGCCGAGACGCCTGCCTCAAGCACCTGACCGTATTCGTTGTAGGTCATGGTCGAGATACAGTCCGCTTGACGCTGCAGTAGCGGGTCCACGTTGAAGCCTTGCTTCAGCACGGTGACGCCATCCGCGCCGCCTTCGGTCGAGATGCCCTCTTGGCTCATCCACGACAGGAAGGGGTATTCGTTGCCGTAGAACCAGACGCCCAGAGTGTGGCCGGGGAAATCGGCGGGGCCGGTGATGCCGCTGTCTTTCCAGCAGGTCAGCATCAGACCCGAGGATTTGAAGGGCTGCGCGATGTTGACGATGGGCAGGCCCTTTTCACGGGCGGCCAGTGCCGAAGGCATCCAGTCAATCATCACATCGGCGCCGCCGCCTGCCAGCACCTGACCGGGGGCGATGTCGGGGCCGCCTGCCAGAATGGTGACGTTCAGGCCCTCGGCCTCATAGAAGCCTTGCTCCAGCGCCACATAGTAGCCGGCAAACTGGGCTTGGGTGACCCATTTCAGCTGCAAGGTGACGTCATCAGCGGCATAGGCGCTGGTGGCGGTCGTCAGGGCGGCCGCTGTGGCCATCAGGTATTTTCTCATTGTCGACTCCTTGTTGGCGTTGATCCGGCTTTTGCGCCGGTTAGTGTTTTCTTTGCGAGGGGTGCCAGAAGGTCACCCAAGCCTCGATCTTGGCGATCAGCCCATAAAACAGGCTGCCCGCAATGGCGGCGACCACGATCTCTGCCCAAACCATATCAAGGGCAAGCTGACCGACCGAGGTCGAGATTCGGAAACCCATCCCCTTCACAGGAGAGCCGAAGAATTCCGCCACGATAGCACCGATCAAGGCCAGTGTAGTGGCGATCTTCAGGCCGTTGAAGATGAAGGGCATGGCCGCAGGGATGCGCAGTTTCAGCAGCGTCTGCATGTAGGACGCGCCATAGGTGCGCATCAGATCGCGCTGCATGACGGATGTGTCGCGCAAGCCCGCCACGGTGTTTACCAGCATCGGGAAGAACACCATGACCACGACCACAGCGGCCTTGGACTGCCAGTCGAACCCGAACCACATGACCAGAATGGGCGCGGTGCCAACGATTGGTAGAGCGGCGACAAAGTTCCCCACGGGCAGCAACCCGCGCCGCAGGAAATCATAGCGGTCCACGATGATCGCCACCAGAAAGGCTGATCCGCAGCCGATCAGGTAGCCCGCCAGCGCGCCTTTCAGGAAGGTCTGCTGAAAATCGCCCCAAAGAACAGCGGTGTTCGCCTTGAAGGCGGCAAGGATCGCGGTAGGTGCGGGCAGGATGACGGGTGGCACATTCAAGCCGCGCACCAGCACCTCCCACATCAGCAGAACGGTCAGGCCGAAAAGGATCGGCACCGAGATCCGCGCCGCTGATGTATTGGCCCCCCGGCCATTGGCGATGACAGTATTCAGACCCCATCCGGCGACCCAGATGATCAGGGCGAAAAGCACATAGATCATGCCTGTACCCCCATGCGTTTCAGGGTCTTGCCCTCAATCCAGCCGATCAGCGCCACCAACAGGGCGGCCATCGCGGCGGCAAAGAAGAGGGCGGCCCAGATTTGCTCGGTTTGGCCATAGTACGAGCCCCCAAGCATCCGCGCCCCAAGACCGCCCCGCTGCACGGGAAGTTCGCCCACAATGGCGCCGACCAATGATGCGGCGATGCCCACTTTCAGCGAGGTGAACAGATACGGGACCGAGGACGGCAGCCGTAGCATCCAGAAGGTCTGGGATTTGCTGGCGTTGTAGGTCCGCAAAAGGTCCAGCTGCATGGCGTCAGGGCTGCGCAGACCTTTGACCATACCCACGACCACAGGGAAAAAGGACAGATAGGCGCTGATCACGGCCTTGGGGACCAGCCCCTGAATGCCAAATGAATAAAGGACCACGATGATCATCGGGGCCAGCGCCACAATGGGGATGGTCTGGCTGACAATCGCCCAAGGCATCACCGACATGTCCATCGTCTTGCTATGGACGATCCCGACCGCCAGCAGCACCCCAAGCCCTGCGCCGATGGCAAAGCCAAGCACCGTGGCGGAAAGAGTAATCCAGCCGTGATAGATCAGGGATTTGTTCGACAGGCTACCCGATTTCACAAGGCCGCGGCGACCGTAGACCTCTTCGTTCCAAGTGCTGTCCCATAGCTCGGCCACGATCTGGTGCGGCGCGGGCAGGCGGGCGCGGTCCACGGACCAACTGCCCCCCAAAACGCCGCTGTTCTGGGCCATCAGGGCAAAGCGGCCCATCTCGGCCCGCTCGCGTGCGCCTTCGGGCGAGACTGCAACCCCTGCCCGCTCGGCGGCGGTCAGGGTTTCCTGCACGTTCATCGGCACGCAGGCCACGTACCATAGCGCGATGATCGCAAGGACCACCGTCAGGATCGGTCCGGCTTTAGTCATCAATATGCCCCGCACGCAGACCTTCGCGGACCCGATGGGCGATCTGGATGAACTCGGCACTGTCGCGAATATCTAGGGGACGTTCGCGGGGCAAAGTGCTTTCGATCACATCGGTAATCCGCCCCGGACGGGGGGACATGACGACGATTTTGGTGGACAGATACACCGCCTCGGGGATCGAGTGGGTGACAAACCCGATGGTCTTTTCCGTCCGCGCCCACAGCTTCAACAGCGCCTCATTCAGCTTGTCGCGGACAATCTCATCAAGCGCGCCGAAGGGTTCGTCCATCAGCAGGATATCCGCGTCAAACGCGAGCGCCCGCGCGATCGAGGCCCGCTGCTGCATGCCCCCCGACAATTGCCAAGGGAACTTCTTCTCAAACCCCGTCAGGTCCACCAGATCAAGGGTCTTTCGGACCCGCTCTGCCTGATCGGATTTGGAAAAACCCATGATCTCCAAAGGCAGACGAATGTTGCCGCCGATGGTGCGCCACGGGTAAAGCCCCGCCGCCTGAAAGACATAGCCATAGGCGCGGGCCTTGCGGGCCTCATCAGGGGTCATGCCGTTGACGGTCAGCGTGCCGCTGGTGGGATGTTCCAGCCCCGCGATGCAGCGCAAAAACGTGGTCTTGCCGCAGCCCGAGGGGCCAATGAAGGAAACGAAATCCCCTTTCTCGATATTCAGGTTTACGTCACGAAGGGCCTGTATCGGCCCATCATTTGACTGGAACGTAAGGTTAAGCGCTTTGGCTTCGATGACGCTCATCCGGTCTTCTACTTTCTTTTACACGCCCGTCGCAGGAATGCCGGTGCGCTCGACAGGGCGCGGGGACGTTAGTTCTTTCCAAGTGGACAAGGCCTTGTTGACGGCGGTGTTGGCTTCGCGCTTGACGAATTTGCCATGACCTTCCTGCGTGCGGATTTCCCCGTCGTGGATCGCCACATGACCACGGGTCAGGGTAAAGCGCGGCAGTCCTTTGACCTTTTGCCCCTCGAACACATTATAATCGATGGCAGATTGTTGCGAATTTGCCGAGATGGTTTTTTCCTTTTCAGGGTCCCACACCACCAAATCCGCATCGGCCCCCACCAGAACCGCGCCCTTTTTCGGGTAACAGTTCAGGATTTTCGCGATGTTGGTCGAGGTCACCGCCACGAATTCATTCGGCGTCAGACGGCCCGTAGCCACCCCTTGGGTCCAAAGGACGGGCATACGGTCCTCAAGCCCGCCGGTGCCGTTCGGGATCTTGGTGAAATCGCCCACGCCAAAGCGTTTCTGGTCCGTGGTAAAGGCGCAGTGGTCCGTCGCCACAACCGAAAGTGAGCCTGACTGAAGACCCGCCCAAAGGCTGTCCTGATGCTTTTTGTTACGGAAGGGCGGCGACATCACGCGGCGGGCGGCATGGTCCCAATCGGCGTTGAAATATTCGCTTTCATCCAAGGTCAGGTGCTGGATCAGCGGCTCGCCCCAGACGCGCTTTCCGTTCATGCGGGCGCGGCGGATGGCCTCGTGCGCCTCTTCGCAAGAGGTATGCACCACGTATAGCGGAACCCCCGCCATATCGGCGATCATGATGGCGCGGTTTGTCGCCTCGCCTTCGACCTGCGAGGGGCGCGAATAGGCGTGGGCCTCGGGGCCGGTGTTCCCTTCGCGCAGCAGCTTGGCCGAGAGTTCGGCCACCACATCGCCATTCTCGGCGTGAACCATCGCGATACCGCCAAGCTCAGCCAGACGCTGGAACGAGGCGTACATCTCATCGTCATTCACCATCAGCGCGCCCTTATAGGCCATAAAGTGCTTGAAGGTGTTGATGCCGCGATCCTTGATCACGCTTTCCATCTCGTCAAAGACCTGCTCGCCCCACCATGTGACCGCCATGTGGAAAGAGTAGTCGCAGTTGGCGCGGGTGGATTTGTTGTCCCACATCTTCAGGGCATCGTGCAGACCTTGACCGGGGCTTGGCAGAGCAAAGTCCACAACCATCGTCGTGCCCCCCGCCAGCGCCGCACGAGTGCCGCTTTCGAAATCGTCGCTGGAATACGTTCCCATGAACGGCATCTCTAGGTGCGTATGCGGATCAATCCCGCCCGGCATCACATAGCAGCCGGTAGCATCCAATTCCTGATCGCCTTTCAGGTTCTGCCCGATTTCGATGATGGTGCCGCCGTCGATCAGCACGTCGGCTTTGTAGGTGAGGTCGGCGGTGACGATGGTCCCGTTCTTGATAACAGTGGTCATAATCTACTCTCTTATTCCTCGACGATGACCGCGCTTTCCAGCACGGCATGCAGCAACACATCGGTTCCGGCTTTGGCCCATTCGGGGCTGATCTCTTCGGCCTCGTTGTGGGACAAGCCCCCAACGCAGGGACACATGACCATGGTAGCAGGGGCCACCTTGGCCGCCCAACAGGCATCATGGCCCGCGCCGGAAATCAGGTCCATATGACTGTACCCCAGCCGCTCGGCCGCGTTGCGGACGTTTGACACCAGCTCTGGCGCGAAGGTAACGGGATCAAAGTGACCCACCGCTTCGACCGAGCAGCTCACACCAAGATCAGCGCAAATCTCTGCACCGCGCTTTTCAATCTCGGCCCGCATGGCGTCCAGCTTGGCCTGATTGGGGGTACGGATATCGACGGTAAACACCACCTTGCCCGGCAATACGTTGCGCGAGTTTGGCGCGAATTGCATCTGCCCCACGCCGCCCACTGCATCGGGCTGGTTCGCCGTGGCGACCTCTTGCACCATCTCAAGGATGCGCGACATGGCCAGACCTGCGTTCACCCGCATAGGCATAGGGGTCGAGCCCGTGTGCGCCTCTTTGCCGGTCAGGGTGAACTCCAGCCACCACAGACCCTGACAGTGGGTGACAACGCCAATGTCCTTGCCTTGGGCTTCAAGGATCGGGCCTTGTTCGATGTGCAGCTCATAATAGGCGTGCATCTTGCGGGCGCCGACTTCTTCTTCGCCCTTCCAGCCGATACGGGCCAGCTCATCGCCGAATTTCTTCCCTTCAAGGTCGGTGCGGTTATAGGCGTAGTCCTGCGTGTGCATCCCCGCGAACACGCCCGAGGCCAGCATAGCCGGCGCGAACCGCGCGCCTTCCTCATTGGTCCAGTTCACCACAACGATCGGATGCTTGGTCTTGATCCCCAGATCATTCATGGAGCGGACCGCCTCTAGCGCGCCCAAAACGCCCAAAACGCCGTCATACTTGCCGCCCGTCGGCTGGGTGTCCAAATGCGAGCCCACATAGACCGGCAGCGCATCCGGATCGGTGCCCGCGCGGGTCATGAACATATTCCCCATAGTATCCACGCCCATGGTCATCCCTGCGGCCTCAGACCATTCCTGAAACAATGCGCGCCCCTCGGCGTCCTCATCGGTCAGGGTCTGGCGGTTACACCCGCCCGCAATACCGGGGCCGATCTTGGCCATCTGCATCAGGCTGTCCCAAAGACGATCCCCGTTGACGGTCAGATTGGCGGTCAGTGCTGACATCCCTCTCTCCTGCTTATGCTTATCGTTGTTCGTTTTGACCAAGCGGTAAAATACCTCACCATTGCTGCATTTTTGATCAAAACAAAGCACTATTTTTCGCGAGCCTCGCCCGAATAATCAGCTTTGCGCGGCAGTTTCCCGAAACGATGCCCAAGAAACAGGCGCCCGCGCAAAGCCCTGATCCTACTCTGCCGCCTGCGCCGAGGGGTTATTGGGATGCGTGGTCCAGTTGGCATAATCCCCACGGGTCTGGCCGGTACGAGGGTCCACCTCGCCCTTGGGCAGTTCGACCATGGTGATGCAGTTCTCAACAGGACACACATCGACGCAAAGGTTGCAGGCCACGCATTCGCTGTCGTCCACCTCGAACACGCGGTCTTCACTCATCAGGATGGCCTGATGGCTGGTGTCCTCGCAAGCAATATAACAGCGGCCGCACTTGATGCAGGCGTCCTGATCGATCTTGGCCTTGGTCACGTAGTTCAGGTCCAGATACTGCCAGTCGGTCACATTGGGCGTGGCCATGCCGACGAACTGGTCCAGCGAGGTATAGCCCTTTTCGTCCATCCACTGGGACAGGCCGCTGATCATCTCTTGCACGACCTTGAAGCCATAGGTCATCGCCGCCGTACAAACCTGCACGTTGCCCGCCCCCAACGCCATGAATTCCGCCGCATCGCGCCAAGTAGTGACCCCGCCGATGCCGCTGATCGGCAACCCGTGGGTCTGGGGATCACGGGCGATCTCGGCCACCATATTCATGGCAATCGGCTTAACCGCAGGGCCGCAATAGCCCCCGTGGCTGCCCTTGCCGCCGATGGTCGGCTGCGGTGCCATCAGGTCCAGATCGACCGAGGTGATCGAGTTGATGGTATTGATCAACGACACCGCATCCGCACCCCCCGCCTTGGCCGCGCGGGCCGGATTGCGGATATCGGTGATATTCGGCGTCAGCTTTACGATCACGGGTTTCGAGTAATATTTCTTGCACCACTCGGTCACCATCTGGATGTATTCGGGCACCTGCCCCACGGCGCTACCCATGCCGCGCTCGGCCATCCCGTGGGGACAGCCAAAGTTCAGCTCGATCCCGTCTGCGCCGGTTTCCTCAACCAGCGGCAGGATGGCCTTCCACGATTCCTCATCACAAGGCACCATGATCGAGACGACCAGCGCCCGATCCGGATAATCCTTCTTGACCCGCGTGATCTCTTCAAGGTTGGTCTGAAGCGGACGGTCGGTGATCAACTCGATATTGTTCAGACCCAGCAAGCGCCGGTCCGCCCCGTAAATCGCCCCGTAGCGCGGCCCGTTCACGTTTACCACCGGCGGTCCTTCGGACCCCAGCGTTTTCCACACAACCCCGCCCCAACCGGCCTCATAGGCGCGGCGCACATTGTATTCCTTATCCGTCGGCGGCGCCGAGGCCAGCCAGAAGGGGTTCGGAGACTTGATGCCCAGAAAATTCGAAGTCAGATCGGCCATGTTACACCCCCATCAGCACAGCGTGGATATCTTCAGCGGCATCGCGGCCTTCCGCGACAGCCGTAACGGTCAGGTCTTCCCCGCCCGAGGCACAGTCACCCCCCGCCCAAACGCCTTTGGCACTGGTGCGGCCTGTGTCCGTCACGGCGATCTTGCCATCTTCGATCACCAGCCCCCCATCGGTGGTCAGGGTCTGGCCGATGGCCTTGAAGACCTGATCGGCGGGCAGGCTCATGGTCTCGCCCGTGCCGGCCAGCTTGCCGTTCTGGGTGGCGGTATATTCCAGCGTGATCGCCCCATCGCCAATGGCCACAGGCATGACATTGAACAACAGGCGCACGCCTTTGGCGGCGGCCAAGTCTCGTTCAAAGGCACTTGCGGGCATCTCATCGCGGCTACGGCGATAGGCGATCGTCACGGTCTCGGCCCCCAGCAGCTTGGACTGCACGGCAGCATCCACAGCGGTCATCCCGCCGCCGATCACCACCACATTGCGGCCCACGGGCAGCGTGGTCAGATCATCGCTCTGGCGCAGATCAGAAATAAAATCCACCGCTGGGGTCGCCGCCTCTTCCCCGTCAATCCCCAAAGCATTCACGCCCCCCAGACCCACCGCAAGGAAGACCGCGTCATAGTCGGCCTTCAGACCGTCCAAACTCAGACCGTCGCCCAAGGTCTTGCCGGTCTGAACGGTGATGCCGCCAATCTCCAGCAGCCACGCCACCTCTCTGGCGGCGAAATCATCGGTCGATTTGTAGGATGCGATCCCGTATTCATTCAGACCGCCCGCCTTGGGCCGCCCTTCAAACAACATCACGCTGTGGCCCTTCATGGCCAGTCGATGGGCACAGGCCAAACCCGCAGGCCCCGCGCCCACCACAGCGATGGTCTTGCCCGTCGCCTCTGCCCGCGCAAAGGGATGCCCCTGCCGCGCCATCAGCGTGTCGGTCGCATAGCGCTGCAACCGGCCAATGGTCACCGGCTTGCCCTCGGCCACTTCACGCACGCAAACCTCTTCGCAAAGGGTCTCGGTCGGGCAAACCCGCGCGCACATCCCGCCAAGGATATTCTGCGACAGGATCGTCTTGGCCGCCGCCTCCGGCGTGCCGGTCTGGATCTGCCGGATAAACAGCGGAATATCGATCGAGGTCGGACAGGCCGTCATACACGGCGCGTCATGGCAAAAGTAGCAGCGATCAGCGGCAACACGTGCTTCATGGGCATCATAAGGCGCATGAAGGTCGTCAAAATTCCTGGAAATCTCATCCGAGGCTAAGCGCCCCGAGACGATTCCTGGGGTCATCGGCGTAGTCATTGTCGGTCCCTGTTGTCATTTATTTTGACCCAAGACTGCCGTGTTCAAAAATTTTATCAATTGGTAAAATTTTCCGAAAAAAACACGCGGAATTCACGCTCCACGGTCGATGTTGCACGCCAGCAAAAACTATGCGCAGCCGCAGAAAATCGCGAAAATATGGCTATTTCAGCCCGTTATCACCGAAGAAAACCGGCGTGCCAATCCCCGACGCGCACAATTTTCTGCGCCGCAACACACGCACACCAAAACAAAAATTTTTCGCGCGCGCTGCCCACAATCAGCACATCCGCCCAAAATTTCAGCACAGCGCCGCCAGCTACCCTGCCTGTCCCACGACAGAGCATAGCTCGATCAGGAACCCGTCCCGATCCCGCACATAGGATGTCACCTGTCCCCAATCCTCATGCCGCGGCTCTTGCACCGGCGCGGCCCCCGCTTTGACAGCGCGATCATAGGCCGCAGCAACATCCGCAACCTCGAACGCCAACTCGAACGTCGGCGCTTCCGCCACTGGCGCGGCGGGCGATTTCCCCAAACGCCCGATCATCTCGCGCGAGGCGATCGCCAGCTTGGTCTCCCCTGTCGCCAACTCGGCATAATCGCCGCATTCATGAATAAACGCGCACTCCAGCCCAAAGGCCGTCTGATAAAAGGCGACCGTCTCACGCACATCGCTCACGTATAAGATCGCATAACGAAATTTCATCTGACCCAAAGCCTCCCTGAATGAAACCCCGCCAGCATATCAGAACAAAAAAGAACGCATTCAAAAGAAAAACCCTCGGCAATCCCGCGCCGACGGTCCTGCTTTCATCTTGGCAAAAATACCTAAGACACAACGCCCGCCACGCAGACCGCGCCCTCCGCAAGCAGCCCAACACTGCAAACCGCTTCAGAGCGGCAAAGGATCACCAGCCCCTTGCCGCCACTGGATAGGGGTGACGCCAGTGATCCGCGCGAACTCACGGTTAAAGTTCGACTTGCTCGCAAAACCCGCCGCCAGCGAGATATCCAGTACCGAGTCCTCTGTCACCCGCAACAAGGCGCAAGCGGCGGCGATCCGGTGGGTATTCACAAACTGCGAGACGCTCTGCCCTGTCTCGCGGTTAATCGCCTGCGAGACCCGCCTGTCCGGCAACCCAAGACGGCGGGCCAACCGGCGCAGGGACAGGTCTTCGTCCAGATGCAGCCGCTCGCCCGTGAACAGCCCTTTGATGCGCTCAACAATCTGGCGATCCTCATCGCTGGCAGGGACAGGGGCTGGATCGGGCAAAGGGTCTGACGCCGCCACAGCCTCTGCGGTCTCGGCGATCCGCCCGAAGGTTGCCGCCCCGCCGACCGCGATGATTGCCAGCGTCTGCACAACCGTCACCACCGCCCCGATGTGGCGCCCGTCGTGGCGGATGAAATCGATGATCACATAGACATCCACCAAGCCAGACAGCACCAGTGCCGCGCCCGTGCCTGCCATCGCCATGATGATCTGCCGGCCTGAGGACAAGGGCGGCAATGTCAGCCCGTCGGTCCCTTGGGACGCCCGCCACAGCAGCAGGCCACCAAACACAAGATAGGTCAGGATGATCGCCCCGTCGCCCCCCGCCAGCGGCACCGCCAGCCAGTTCACCGGCAGCACCAGCAGCGGCCACAAATCCCGCCGCCCCAGCGGCGCGCGCAGGGCGTGATAGGCCAGATAGGCCAGCACCGGCAGCACAGGCGCGACCAACGCCGTCAAGACCCCCAGCGGAACACCATAGCCCCACCGCAGGCTCAGCAGCAGGGATTGAACCGCGTAAAGCACCAGCACCGCCAGAAACAATCTGTGGGGCATCAAAGCCATCTCGCGCTGGCGCCAGAACCGAAGGGCCAGCAGGGACAGCAGCAGGGTCGCAAAAAGGGGCAGCGGAACGAATAGCATGAAAAACCTGACCTTAATGGGAATTTCCTAGCGCAAATCGCGATCTCGGACGACCTAAAACGCGATCTTGGACGCTTTTGCGGCGGCGCTGTGGGCCTATGGGGTCACACCCACATCCCGACCGGAGGCCCCGATGAAAACCTTAATCCTTGCCCTGCTGATCGCCGCCGCATCCGCAACGCTGCTCCTGACCACTGGCCCCGCCTATGAGGGCAGCGCGGGCTTTACCAAGGCCCGCGCCTATGCCCCCGTGCGCCAGCAGGATATCGACTTTCACCTCTGGTATCCGGCCAACGCGGGCGGGCGATCGATCACCGTCGGCGGCAACGGCGTCTTTTATGGCACCCCCGCAGGCAAAGGCGCACCGGCCCGCGAAGGGCGTCATCCGGTGGTGATCATCTCGCACGGGGCGGGCGGCAACGCGGGACAGTTCGGCTGGATCGCCGCGCAACTGGCGCAGGCCGGCTTTGTTGTCGCGCTGCCCAACCATCCGGGGACCACCAGCCGCAACGCCTCGGCCAGCGCAGCGGTGCGCGTGTGGGAGCGTCCCCAAGACGTCAGCGCCGTCATTGACCGGATCACCGCAAGCCCGCAGGACTTTCCCTATGCTGATCCGAACCGGATCGGGGTGCTGGGGTTCTCGGCGGGGGGCTACACGGCGATGGCGCTGGCGGGGGCGCGTGTTGATCCCGAGGCACTGGCGCAATTCTGCGATGACAGTGATCACGGTATGTCAGATTGTGCCTTTCTGGCTAAAGCGGGGATCGACCTGCATCAGATCGACCTAAGCCCCGCCGCCGCCGATCTGCGTGACCCGCGGGTAAAGACCGGCGTCATCATTGATCCGGGCATCATCCAGACCATCACGCTGGAAAGCCTGCGGGCAATGCCGGTGCCGCTTCAGATCATCAACCTTGATGATCCGGTTCCTGCTGGTGTTGATGCCGCCAAGGCCGCCTCTGTGATCCCCCGCGCCGAGTATCACCGGATCAAAGCGGCCAGCCATTTCAGCTTTCTGGCCAACTGCAAGCCGCGCGGCGCGGAAATCCTGCGCGATGAAGGCGAGCCTGACCTGCTGTGCGCTGACGGCCAAGGCACAGACCGCCAAGCGATCCATGACGAACTGGCCACCCTGATCCTGCCCTATCTGACCCGAATGTTGAAACCGTAACGGCCCGCGAAAGAGGCGCGCATTTGTAATCTGCATGTTTGCGAAATTATAAGACGGTGCCTTTGAAACTTATGCGCCAGAGGCCGCGTAATCCCGATGATCACTTGGGTAAGGGTTAGACCACATGCTTGGCGAAGAATACGGAACAGGGCTGCTTTTTGACGAACCATCCAACACAGACGCCGTCCCGATGGGCGAGGCCGTCAAAACCGCGATCCGCTTTTTAAAGCATGACGTCCAGACGCCTCTGACATTGGCACGCAATGCGCTAGAGCTGGCCGCCGAGGGGGCGGATCCCAAGACGCTTGGCATTCTGGGGATGGTCATGAACCGCCTGTCGCAGGTCAGCACCAATCTGGACGCGTACCAGCATGTGACCTTGGCCCATCTGGCCCCGCAGAACGCCCCGACCGAGACGATGATCGCGGCGGGGACCTTGGCGCTAAAACAACACTTCGGGGTGGATGCATTCTCGTTCACCGTGAATGCGCCCCGAAAGCTGCCCGAAAAGGTCCTGCCCCTGTTGATCGGCACGGTGCTTGAGACCCAGCAGGCCAAGACCCGCGCGGACCGTGTGGACGTCTCGATGACCGGTGCCACATTGACCTTCAAATTCCTGCCCAAGCTGGCCCCGCAGGGACCGGCACCCTACAAGGGGACAAGACGAGAGTTTCTGCTGCGCTGGCAGACCGTGATGCTGGCAAAATACGGCATCAGCTTGAATCTGATCTGGCGGGAACATCCCGAAGCGGCCAAGTAACGCCCCCCATTTCCGAACGCAAAAACTGCCCTAGATGCAGCATCAATCTCAGGGAAACACACGGCAGAGCGGGCCACAGTTGCTGGCCGCCTGCATGTAGGAGATCACTTAAGTGGAATTCGAAACAGTCGAGATACTAATCGCCGAAGACGAAGAACTGGACCGGTTCTTGCTGGAACATTCCTTCAAAGCCCAGATGCTGCGCAACCCTCTGAAGTTCTTTGACAACGGGCAAGAATTGCTGGATTTTCTGGACACCCGTCTGGGTGAACGGATGCACGACCGGTACATCATCATCACCGATATCAACATGCCCCTGATGTGCGGGTACGAGCTGCTGGCCAACCTCAAGGCCCATCCCGCGCTGCGCCATATACCGGCCTTTGTGCTAAGCTCGTCCCACGATGAAAGCGACGTGCAAAAGGCCAGCGAACTGGGAATTTCCGGCTATATCAGCAAGGAAAACGCGGGCGAGGATTTCATGAAGGGCCTCCAGATGATCGGGAAAGAGGCCCGCGTGTCGTAAGGACCATCGCTGGTGCATAGTGCCTGAGGCGACCTGCGCTCAGGCATGAGCCGGCAGCCGCAACACGAACAACGCGCCGCCCTCCCCTGCCGGATCCTCGCATGAGATCGTGCCGTCCAGCTTCTGGGCCAGACGCTTGACAATCGCGAGTCCCAGCCCCGATGCTTCGGGGCCTTTTTTACCGCCGCCCACGTCAAACGGTTCAAAGATCCGCTTTCGCAGGTCTGCCGGCACCCCTTTACCGTTGTCGCGCACGCTGATCTCGAGCTGACTGCCCTTTTGCGCCGCGGACATGGTCACCGACATCGAGTTCCGGCCCCCGTGTTTGATCGCATTCTCGATCAGGTTCTCAACGATACGTTCAACAAGCGCCGGATCGGTTTGCAGGGTGATATCGGGCCCCGGCAGCAGCCTTGTATTGCAGCGCACCTCATATTTCTCGGCCAGTTCGCGCAAAAGTTCTTGCAGATCCACGTCCTGGCTTTGAACCGGTATCAAGCGGGTGCCCAGATAGGTGGTGAACGTTTGGGTCAGGTTCTCCAGCCGCTCGGTGTTCTCAAGGATGCGCACCCTAATTTCGGTGTCCGACAGACCCCGCATGGCCTTTAGCTCTTCCCACATGCTGGCGGCCGTGCGAATATTGCGGATCGGTGATTTCAGATCATGGGCCAATGAGGCCCGCATGAGTGACAGTTCATCCTCTTGCTCTTTCACCAGAGCATAAGCGTCGGACAATTCCATCAGCCGATCACTCAGTTCGCGGTTCTGACGCCACGCAAGGCGCGTCCGTTCAATCGCAAACAGGATCAGCGCCACAGCCAGAACCCGGGAGAGAGCAAAGCGCTGTCCCCAGATATGGGCGGCA
>JAYZYX010000171.1:0-17764 GCA_036139795.1 Pseudomonadota bacterium
AAGCACCGCTTCTTCTTGATCCAAATACTCGCGGCGCGCCCCAACCAACCGCGCGCCGATCAAGACGAAAGCCCCCAACTTCTTTATTGCTCAAATACTCATAAAAAACCCCGCCGCGGCCAACACCACGGCGGGGTTCTCTTTTTCCGGCAACCCTCGTGTCAGTTCACGCGAGCCCAATTCTGCGACCGGCAAATCACCCCGCCAAGTACGCAGCCCGACACCTTCAGGCCATTGCCCTCCAGCGACATTTTGCTCTTGTAGGTCTTGTCCGTGTCCGGTGCCCAGATCTTTCCGCCACCAAAAGCACCGCCACCCTGGTCCGACATATCCCAGATGATGTTCTTACCGGTGATGCTCTCATCCCCGTTCACTACCTTGGCGATCACGCCGCACACCTTGTCGCCGCAAGGACCGATATCCACGTGCAGATATGCGCCCTTCTCGCTGGTCTCGGTTTGCCATGTGCCATTCACGCCTTCCGCATGTACAGCACCCGCTGCCAAAGCCAGAGCGGCACCAAGAATAAACTGTTTCATAACCCATCTCCTCCGTCTGAGTTTCCTGCAGCCTGCGGCCAGTCCCTTTACGAATCAAGCCTGACGTGAGGTCCGTTGCATTTGCGGCCCCATCGTGCAATTTGCCCCTGAACAAGACACCAGTGACCGGAGCTGAAGCCATGATCCTTTACCCCGCCATCGACCTCAAAGACGGACAGGCCGTGCGCCTTCTGCGTGGTGACATGGACAAGGCCACCGTGTTCTCGGACAGCCCCGCCACTCAGGCCAAAGCGTTTGAGGATGCTGGCTGCGAATGGCTGCATCTGGTCGATCTGAACGGTGCCTTCGCGGGCGAGCCGGTGAACGGCGCCGCAGTTGAGGCTATCCTTGCCGCAACAAACGTGCCCGCACAGCTTGGCGGCGGCATCCGCGACATGAAAACCATCGCGACTTGGATCGAAAAAGGTCTGGCCCGCGTGATCCTTGGCACTGTTGCCGTGGAAAACCCTGATCTGGTCCGCGAAGCTGCGAAAGAATTCCCCGGCAAGGTTGCCGTGGGCATTGATGCCCGCAACGGCAAAGTCGCAACCAAAGGTTGGGCCGAGGAAACCAACGTCATGGTCACCGATCTGGCCAAATCCTTTGAAGACGCAGGCGTTGCGGCGATCATCTACACCGACATCAACCGTGACGGCGCAATGCAGGGTCCGAACGTTGAAGCGACCGAGGCTCTGGCCCGCGCCGTGAATATCCCCGTGATCGCTTCGGGCGGGGTCTCCAGCCTGACCGACCTGATCAATCTGCGCGACACCGGCGTCATCTCGGGCGCGATTTCGGGCCGCGCGCTGTATGACGGGGCGCTGGACCTGAAAGAAGCCATCGCCGCGCTCAAATAACCTCACAGGGCCGCCCCAGCGCGGCCCTTTTCGCGTCCCGCGCTTGCCGCCCCGTGGCGGACCTCCTAAGAGAAACCCATGCTCAAGACACGTATCATTCCCTGCCTGGACGTTGCTGATGGCCGAGTGGTCAAAGGCGTGAACTTTGTCGATCTGGTTGACGCCGGTGACCCCGTCGAGGCCGCACGCGCCTATGACGCCGCCGGCGCGGACGAGGTTTGCTTTCTGGACATCCATGCCACCCACGAAAACCGTGGCACCATGTATGATCTGGTGACCCGCACCGCCGAGCAGTGCTTTGTGCCCCTGACCGTAGGCGGCGGTGTGCGCACCAACGCGGATGTACGCGCCTTGCTGTTGGCAGGTGCCGATAAGGTCAGCTTTAACTCGGCCGCTGTGGCTGATCCCGACGTGATCGCCCGCGCTGCCGACCAGTTCGGCAGCCAGTGCATCATTTGCGCGATTGACGCCAAAACCGTCGAGCCCGGCCGGTGGGAGATTTTCACCCACGGCGGCCGCAAACCCACGGGAATCGACGCGGTGGAATTCGCTCGCCTGGTGGCCGAAAAGGGTGCGGGAGAGATCCTGCTGACCTCGATGGACCGTGACGGCACCCGCGCAGGCTTCAACCTGCCCCTGACCCGCGCCATTGCCGATGCGGTGGATATTCCCGTGATCGCCTCAGGCGGTGTGGGCAATCTGGATCACCTTGTCGAAGGGGTCACCGAAGGCCACGCCAGCGCCGTGTTAGCGGCCTCGATCTTCCACTTTGGCATCCACACCATCCGCGAGGCCAAGGAACACATGGCCGCCGCAGGCATCCCCATGAGGCTGACATGAGCACGCTACAGCGACTGAATGACACCATCGCCGCCCGCGCTGGCGACAGCCCCGACACAAGCTGGACCGCCAAGCTACTGGCCAAAGGCCCCGAAAAATGCGCCGAGAAATTCGGCGAAGAAGCGGTCGAGGCGATCATCGAAGCGGTCAAAAACGACCGTGAAAAGCTGATCGGAGAGGCAGCGGACGTGCTGTATCACATGCTGGTCATGCTGCGCGCCCGCGACATCGATCTCAGCGACGTCGAGGCCGAGCTAGAGCGCCGTGAAGGCACCTCTGGCATTACTGAAAAGGCCAGCCGCAAGTAAGGGGCCCTTCACATCCCCAAACGCGCGATCTCGATCTTCGGACAATGGTTTTCAACCACATCAAGGCCCGCCGCGCGGGCCTTTTTTGCGGCCTCTTCATTGGCCACGCCAAGCTGCATCCAGATCGTCTGCACCCCGTCCAGCTTTAGCGCCGCATCCACGATCTCTGGCACCGCATCAGAGCTGCGGAAAATGTCCACCATATCAATGGGCCCCACAACATCCGACAATTCTGCAACTACGGTCTCGCCAAACATGGTCTGCCCCGCCAGACCCGGATTGACCGGAATCACCCGATACCCGCGATCCGTCAGAAACTGGCCGACCATGTGACTGGGGCGGGATGTGTTGGCCGAGGCCCCCACCAGCGCAATCGTCTTGGTGCGGGTCAAAATGTTGCGAATATCGTTATCTGTCAGTGTCATAGAGCCAAGCTACCTTAATCCTGCGGACAAAAAAACGCCCGATCAAAAGACCGGGCGCGAGTTCGGAACGAGGGACAGTGAAAAAGCGAAGGGGTTCCGACCCAGCGCTTGACATAAACGTATGATAGACCCTCAAGAGTTGAAGGGCATGTCACATGAAGGTGAACAGGTTGTCTGGCCGACCACCTGAATTGCCCTTGCGCAATCTGCCCTGCCCCGTTCCGAATCGTCTTACCCCCGACGGCTGGAATACAAAGCGACCGCCGCCGCGTTCGATACGTTCAGCGAACCGAAAGCACCAGCGTAGTCGATCTTGACCAACGTATCGCAGGTCTCGCGGGTCTTTTCGCGCAGACCCGGCCCTTCCGACCCCAGAACCAGCGCCACAGGGCGATCGTAGTGCCCCTCCAGCGCCTGTTCGATGGTCTGCTCGGCCAGACCATCCAGACCTAGCAGCAGATAGCCCATGTCCCGCAGACGCTCCATCGCGACCGACAGGTTGCCGACGCGCAGATAGGGCTGACGCTCCAATGCGCCGCTGGCGGTTTTGGCCAGCGCGCCGGTCTCGGGGGCGGAATGGCGGGCGGGCGCGATCACAGCACAGGCCCCGAACACTTCGGCGCTGCGCAGGATGGCCCCCACGTTGTGAGGGTCGGAAACCCGATCCAGCATCACCACACGGGGCGGCAGATCGCCGGTACCAAGGCAGATGTCTTCCAGCTTGCCCCAATCCAGCGGTTTGACTTCAAGAGCT
The DNA here is from genome assembly GCA_036139795.1 of Pseudomonadota bacterium. Taxonomy (GTDB): domain Bacteria; phylum Pseudomonadota; class Alphaproteobacteria; order Rhodobacterales; family Rhodobacteraceae; genus Donghicola. Next base: position 3,724 of record JAYZYX010000171.1, read on the forward strand.
GCTCCTTGGTGCACCGACTGGGGATCAAGCGGCGCGTTGAATTTGCGGGGGTCGCACACCTCGGGCGTGATTCCCGACGCATCGACAGCATCCTGCAATTTCATCAGCGCATTCTGCGTCACCATAAGGCGCAGTTTTTCACGGGCCGGATTTTCCAGCGCATCGCGCACCGCGTGCAGGCCGAACAACCAGACGGTTTCTTTCGATGCGGCGCGTTTGGCCTGTTCTTTTTCCACGACCCACTTGGGCTTTTTCATGGCTTGCGCCCCCTATCTTCGTCTGTGCGCCTACGTGCCTAGCATTCTTTTCCGGTGCAAGGTTTTTTCCTGTTGACGCCCCCCGTAGGCAGGGTTAGACACCGCCCCACGTCAGGGCGACGAGCTGCAAGGTGCGGCAGCGGACTGTAACTCCGCCGGGGAGACCCATGCCTGGTTCGATTCCAGGGTCGCCCACCATTCCCCCAAGAATGTGTGGATTATCAAGGCCTTTCGCAGATGCGAAATGCAGGCTTTCTGAACTTATCCAACCTGACTATAGTCCCAGACAGTAATGATTTTCTATTGATCGCATAACTGTTTCCAGAGGGGCAATGACACAGGATTTCAATATCGTCATCGTCGGCCATGCAGGCCGGTTGCAATATGAAGCGGTTGTTTTCGCGGCCTCGCTCAAAGAGAAAAGCCCCGACTTCAAGGGCAAGCTGTTCGTGGCAGAGCCTCAGCCCGGTCCCAAGTGGTCCTTTGACCCGCGGATCAAATCCGACGCCCGCGAACTGCTCGAATCCCTCGGCGCTGAAATCCTGCCCTTTGAGAGCCGCGTCTTCGGCGAAGCCTATCCCAACGGCAACAAGATCGAGTGTCTGTCTCAGGTCCCGAACGACAAGCCTTTCGTGTTCTTTGATTCGGACACACTGATTCTGGACGAGATCACAGACGTCCCCTTTGATTTTGACCGGCCCGCCGCCTCGATGCGGCGCGAGAACACCTGGCCGAACATCGAACTCTACGGTCCGGGCTATGAGGAAATCTGGGGCGCGCTCTACGAGAAATTCGATCTGGATTTCGAAAGCGCTCAGGACACCAGCTATCCCCGCGAATTCTGGCGGCGATATCCCTATTTCAACGCGGGCTTCTTCTACGGACGCGATGCCCATGCCTTTGGCGCACGCTATTTGGAGATTGCCAAAACGATCATGGAGGACCGCCCCAAGGCCTTGGTCTGTCAGGAAATCTGGCCGTGGTTGGATCAGATCGCCCTGCCCTTGGTGCTGCACAGCTTTGGCGGCGGCTTTGGCGCTTTGCCCGAAGGTTGGCTAGACGGGAAAACCACTTGCCACTACCGCGTGCTGCCCTTGATGTATGCCCGCGAAGAGGATCGGGTGATCCAGACGATGGAGGCCGTCACCGCCCCCAACAAAGTCAAAAAGGTTTTGAAGAATCACGACCCCTTCAAGCGGATGATCTACCAGAATCGCGGCGAGAAGGTCCGCGCCCTGTTTGATCGCAATGACCTGCCCCAGAAAGAGCAGGCCATCCGCAACAAACTGAAGCGTGAAGGCTTTTGGATGCGCTAAGCGGTTATTCGGGATCGCGAATCCCGAAGACCATGCCGACATTCGCGTTGATGGTCAGTTCGCCCGCCTCAATCGGGGCAGCTTTGGCCATGGCCATCATCCCGCGGCTGTCCATTGCCTCAATGAAGCCGCCACTGCCGCTTTCGGTGATCTCCTGAACAGGCCCCAGCTCGACACCTGCCGCCAGCGCATAAAGTTGCGCCTTGGAGATCGCGTCAGCCACGGCGGCTTTGCGGGCCTGATCGCGCAGGGCTTTGTCGTCTGAAATACCAAAAACCAGACCATCCATCTGGTTGGCCCCTTCGGACAGCACGCGGTCGATCACGAATCCAAGACTTTCAAGGGACGTCACCCGCACCATGACCGTATTGCCGGCCTCAAAGCCCGCAATCTCTGGGCGACTACCCGACTGGCGGTCGGCCCAGACGGGGTTCACGGTGACAGATCGCGTTTGCACGTCAGCCCCCGAAATCCCAAGCAGCTTCAGGGCTTCGATCACTTTGGTTTGGGCCTCAGTAACCTGCTCCATCGCACCGCCAGCGGTCTTATCCTGAAACCGCGTACCAACGGTAATGACCGCCATGTCGGGCGCGGCGGTGACCTCACCAATGCCATCCACGCGGATCACACGCTCGGCCTCGGCGTAAAGAGGCATCGCCGCAGTTGCCAGCGCCAGCGCCAGAATTCCAGTCCTCAGCATCTTGTGTCTCCCTGCTGGTGATCCAACTTAGGTGGGTACCATGCAAGCGCCGTGCAAGTGCAGCGCGTGCCAGTGCTTTTCCTGCGCGATTTCCTGCTGTACCCTAACGCCAATTTGATGAATGCGGCTACCCGCGCCCGCTATGGACGTGGTAAGATTTATTATGAAACCGAATTACGCACTGGCGCTCTCGTTTGACGGGATCAGACTTTTAAGACGGACAAAGAACGGATGGCGCCCCTTGGGAGAGGTGGCGCTGGATTCTCCGCGCTTTTCAGAAGAAATGGCCGCGATGGTGGAAAAAGCCCGCGTCCATGCCCCTCATGGTGTGCGCTGTAAGGTTGTCATCCCCGAGGAACAGATCCGTTATCTGACCTTACCGACCAGCCAACCGGGCCGCGATAGAATCAATGCCCGTGCCGCGCTAGAGGGCCAGACACCCTATCCTGTAGAAGAGCTTAGCTTTGACTGTGCGGGCGCGGCGGATGGCACATTGCGGATTGCCGCCGTCGCACATGAGACGCTGGATGAGGCCGAAAGCTTCGCGCTGGACCACGGGCTAGAGCCTATGAGCTTCGTGGCGATCCCCTCGGATGAGAGCCTGTTTGAGGGCGAGCCCTATTTGGGCACCGCGCTGCACGCCCGCAAAACCCTGAAAAAAGGCGATAACGTCCGGCGCGATTCCGTCGTGATGCATATCCTTCCCCCCGAAGAAGAAGAGGCAGCCCCTACCCCTGCCGCCACGGCGAAAGACACTGACGACAAGGAAGATGTTCTGGCCAAAGCCAGCGCGGTGATGGCAAGTCCCGCCGCTGCGGCTGAGGCTGTTCCCGATGCTCCGTTTATCGATATCGAAGAGGCGGACGAATTTACTGACGCGCCCACTGCATCGCTGACAGCGCGGCGCGATGCGCCTGTTCCTCCTGCGCAGCCAAGCGGGCAGACCCTGAAAGCGGACCGCGAAGCCAAGGTTGGCATCTTCGGCGTGATTGGTGGTCTGCTGTCCGGCTTGCGTCCGCAGGCCGCGAATGGTCGGAAGTCCGGTTTGGGGCTTTTGATCGCCAGTGTCGCCGGTGTGTTCGTGGCAGGCATCGCAGCCTCGATGTTGCTGCTTGGGGGCGGAACGGATGACACGGCCTCACTCGACCCTGACGTGGTCAATGTGACCGTCACGCCTGATGTGACAGGCGACAATGACGAAAGCGCGGGCGATCTGGCCGATCTGGACCATGAGCAGCTGCCCCCGACAACGCCCGCCCCTTCCCCCGAAGAGGCCAACACCACCCTTGCGATCTATGGTGCGCCCGAAGATCTGCTGCCGGTTCCGCCTGCGGTCGTTCCTGAACCGGAAACTGCCAAAGAGCCTGCCCAAGCCCCCCCTGCGCCCACCATCGTTCCCATGACCGAGGCCGAGGCGCTGGCCCTTTATTCGCGCAGCGGCATCTATCCGCTGGCACCAGAACCGCCGCTGGCATTGGGTGAGGTCGGCAACGAAGACCTATATGTTCCGTCCATGGACAACGCCGTGCCCTCACTGGACGCGGTGGCCTTGCCTTTGGCGACATCCTACAGCCACGATATTGTGCCGGACCGTCAAGGCCTGCCTCCTGCGGCAGAGCATGTCTTTGCGCTGGATGATAACGGCTTGGTCAAAGCCACCCCCGAAGGGACCTTGGCCCCCGATGGATACCGCGTCTACGCGGGCCGCCCTTCTGTCGTCCCGCCAGAGCGTCCCGTTCTGGAAACGCCGGAACCCGAGCCCGAAGCCGTCGCTGAAGCAGTGGCAAATGACTGGAAGATCCGCCCCCAGTCCCGCCCCCAAGACCTGATCCAAGAGGTCCAGCGCGCCAATCTTGGAGGCCGGACGCTGGACGAATTGGCCCAATTCCGCCCCCGCGCCCGTCCAGATGATCTGGTTCCCGCGCCCCTGCTGCCCGATCAGGGCGAAACCGCTGAGGCGGTCATGGCATCCCTGCGCGAAGCCACCGCAGGCGGCAGCACCGTTGATCTGGAGATGCTGCAAGGCAACCAGAACGTCGATCCCGAAGCCGAAGCTGACGCCATCCCCGATGAACTGGCCACCGCATCGCTGATGCCAAAGGCCCGCCCGTCGAACTTTGAAAAGACCGTTCGCAAGGCAACCCCTGAGCCAGAAGCCCCCGCGCCGCAAAAGCGCACGGCCTCTGCCGCCCCTTCGATCCCGTCCAAGGCCTCGGTCCAGAAAGCGGCAACCGAAGATAACGTGCTGAACCTCAAGAAAACAAACCTGATCGGGGTGTACGGCGCCTCCAGCGACCGTCGCGCCTTGGTGCGCCTGTCCAATGGCCGCTACAAAAAGGTCAAGGTCGGTGACACGCTGGATGGTGGCCGTGTGGCTGCCATCGGCTCGGACGATTTGAAGCTGGTCAAAGGTGGCCGGAACATCGTGCTCACCATTCCCCAGAGCTAAATTTTAGCGCCTGTCTCTGCACAAAAGAGACAGGCGTTTGAAATAATATCTATCGCCTATTCAAAATAGAATGGCGCGGAACAATAATGGCTTAAGTTAGTTGAGCCAATAAATGCAGAACATCCTTTTCGACATCGCTGTCTATTTGCTGGCCGCTGTTGTGGCCGTACCCATTGCCGCGCGCTTGGGCCTTGGATCCGTCTTGGGCTATATCGCTGCGGGCATCATCATCGGACCGATCCTAGGGATTGTCGGGTCTGAAACCCAAGATCTACAACACTTCGCCGAATACGGCGTTGTGGTGATGCTGTTCCTGATCGGGCTAGAGCTGGAACCCCGCGTCCTTTGGGACATGCGGCAAAAGCTGCTTGGCATGGGCGGGATGCAGGTTCTGGTGACCGGCGCGCTGATCACCGCGGCCGGCATTGCATTGGACTGGCCGTGGGAGACTTCGCTGGCGGCAGGGATGATCTTCTCGCTGTCATCAACTGCGATCGTGCTGCAAACCCTGTCAGAGAAAGGTCTGGTTCAGACCAACGGCGGCCGTGCGACCTTTGCAGTGCTGCTCACGCAGGACATCGCGGTCATTCCCATGCTGGCTCTGATGCCGCTGCTGGCCGCGAACGTTGCGCCGGGCTTTGCGCCCGACGGGTCAATCACACGGGCATCGGCAGACGCGGCTGAACATGGCCATAGCCTGCTGGAAGGGTTGCCCGGTTGGGGTGTGACCCTTGTCACCTTGGGCGCAGTGGCTGCGGTCATTCTGACCGGCATCTACCTGACGCGCCCGCTGTTCCGCTACATCCACTCTGCCAAACTGCGCGAGATGTACACCGCGCTGGCCCTGCTGATCGTTGTCAGCATTGCAACACTGATGTCTGCCGTTGGCCTCTCGCCTGCGCTTGGCACCTTCTTGGCTGGTGTGGTTCTGGCCAACACCGAATTCCGCCATGAGCTGGAAACCGACCTTGAGCCCTTCAAGGGCCTGCTGCTTGGCCTCTTTTTCATCACTGTCGGTGCGGGCATCAACTTTGGCCTCTTGTTCAAGAACCCCTTGGGGATCTTTGGCATGGCACTGGCGATCATCCTGATCAAAGCCGCCGTCCTTTACACTATCGCCCGCGTCTTCAAACTGCGGATGCGGGGCCGTTGGCTGTTCACCCTTGGTCTTGCCCAAGCGGGCGAGTTCGGCTTTGTACTGGTCTCCTTCGCCACCCAGCTTCGGGTGCTGGACGGCAAGCTCAGCCAGCAGTTCCTGCTGGTGATCGCTTTGACCATGCTGATTACTCCGGCGCTGTTCATCCTGTTTGACCTTCAGGCCCGCCGCGCGAAAGAGCGTGACCCGACCGCCCCCGAAGACATCATCGACGACCAAGGCCCGATCATCATCGCTGGCATCGGGCGCTTCGGTCAGATCGTGAACAGCCTTGTGCAGTCCTGTGGCTATAAGACTGTCGTGATCGACCACGACATCAAAACGATCGAGTTGATGCGCAAGTTCGGCTTCAAGGGCTTTTTCGGCGATCCAACCCGTCCTGATCTGCTGCGCGCTGCGGGCCTTGCGGATGCGCGAATTCTGGTCGTTGCACTGGATGATCCGGCAGCCACCACAAAGCTGGTGAAATACGCCCGCAAACAGCATCCCGACCTGCACATCATCGCCCGCGCCGCAGACCGGAACCACGTCTATCACCTCTACGCTGCCGGTGCCGACGATATCGTGCGTGAGATGTTCGACAGCTCGCTACGTGCAGGGCGCTATGTGCTGGAAAACATCGGCCTCACCGAATTCGAGGCCGCCGAGGCCGAGCGCGTTTTCTACCAGCATGACCGCTATACCGTGGCCGAGCTTGCCAAGGTCTGGGACCCCAAAATCCCCGCCGAGCAGAACAAGGAATACATCGCCCGCGCCCGTGAACTGGAAAAAGAGCTGGAGGCCAACCTGATGGAGCAGCTTGAACAATACAGCCGGGTAAAGAAAAGGCTGTCAGAGTGATCTGACAGCCCCTCAATTCTTCTGCAATCAGGCTGGTTCAGCCGTCGCTAACACCGGCCTCAGCAAAGGTCGCCATGCCCGAATGGCAGGCGACAGCGCCTTTCAGCACGCCAATGGCCAGCGCCGCACCGGAGCCTTCACCAAGGCGCAAGCCCAGATCAAGCAAAGGCTTTTTGTCCAGCGCCTCAAGCAGTTTGATATGGCCTGCTTCTTCGCTCTTATGACCGGCGACTGTGTGATCCAACGCACCCGCCACCGACTGCGCCAGAACGGATGCGGCCGCACAGCAGATGTAGCCATCCAGAATCACCGGAATCCCAAGGGTCCGCGCACGGGCAATCGCACCGGCCATCGCTGCAAGCTCTCGTCCGCCCACATGGGCCAGCACCGCCATAGGCGAGGTCATTGCCGCTTTGTGCAGAGAAACCGCGCGCTCGATCACATCGGCTTTACGGGCCACGCCCGCATCGTCCAGACCTGTGCCGCGACCGGCCCACATGGCCGCATCGCCGCCAAACAACGCATAGGCAATGGCCGCAGCAGCAGTGGTGTTGCCGATGCCCATCTCGCCCACGACCAGCAGATCCGATCCGGCATCCACCGCACCCCAGCCTGCTTTCAACGCGGCATCCAGTTCATCCGCGCTCATGGCGGGGGCCTGCGTGAAATCGGCAGTGGGGCGATCCAGTTCCAGCGCAACCACATCCATCTTGGCCCCGTGCATCTTTGCCAACTGGTTGATTGCAGCACCCCCAGCCTCAAAGTTTGCCACCATCTGGACAGTCACCTCGGCGGGAAACGCCGAGATCCCCTGCGCCACCACACCATGGTTGCCCGCAAAGATGATCACCTGAGGCGCCGAAACCTGCGGCTTATCCGTCCCGCGCCAGCCACCATACCAGATCGCCAGCTCCTCAAGACGGCCCAACGCGCCCGGCGGCTTGGTCAGAACCCCGTTCCGCGCCGCTGCTGCCGCAACCGCTGCTGCGTCCGGTCCCCGCGCCTCTTCCAGCGCCTTGACCACTTCATCTGCAAAGGTTTTCCCATTCGCCATGATGACCTCCTGTTGATCCCGCCCCTACGGGCATGTTTAACCGTGGCTAGTCCTAGACAAGCGATCTGCCCATGACACAGCGTTCCTTCCACTGGCAAGACCTGCCCGCCGCTTTAGGCCTTTTGTCGCGCCTTCCGATCTCTGTCGATCCGGCCAGAGCGACCGCCCGCAGCGCAGAGGCGACCTGGGCCTATCCCATTGCGGGCGCGATCCTTGGCGCCTGTACTGGCACAGCCGCCCTTGCCGCGCAATTCATCGGCCTGCCCCCTGTGGCACAAGCCCTTGCCGCCCTCACCGCCTCCGTGATTCTGACCGGCGCCATGCACGAAGACGGGCTTGCCGACAGCGCCGACGGCCTCTGGGGCGGCTGGACCAAGGACCGCCGGCTCGAGATCATGAAAGACAGCCGCACCGGAGCCTATGGCGTCATCGCCATCGCCCTCAGCCTCCTGTGGCGCGCAGCCCTGCTCACCACACTCTTTGAAGCCACACCGCAGATGGCCCTCCCGATCTGCATCGGGCTCGGCGCCCTCAGCCGCGCAGGCCTGCCCCTTATGATGGGACAAATGCCCCAAGCCCGCCAAGGCGGCCTCTCGGCCTCTGTAGGCCGCCCCAAGGCGCTGCCTGCCATCGTCGGCCCGATGATCGGCATCGCAATCGCCCTGCCCCTCATCGGCCTTTTCCCCTGCCTCGCTGCCGCCATCATCCTCGGCCTTTGGGCCGCCATCGCCATGCGCAAAATCGGCGGGCAGACCGGCGATATCCTCGGTGCCTCCCAACAACTGACCGAGATCGCCGCCCTGATCGCCCTCACGGCTTCTTTATTGTAAAAATACTCAAGGCCCGCCCCTAACCGCCAAGCGAGACACAAAAGAAAAGGGCCGCGTCCAAAGACACGGCCCCTATTCCTGTTGGCCTGACGATACTTGTTACGCAGCGCGCGACGTCAGAACATCATCAACTTTCTTGGCAGCAGCGACCTCGTCACCACCAGTCACGGCAGCAACTTCACGGGTCAGACGCTCCAGAGCCGCTTCATACAGCTGACGCTCCGAGTAGCTCTGCTCGCGCTGGTCATCGGCGCGGTGCAGATCACGCACCACTTCCGCGATCGAGATCAGATCGCCCGAGTTGATTTTCTGTTCATATTCCTGAGCGCGACGCGACCACATCGCGCGCTTGACCTTGGCTTTGCCCTTCAGGGTCGCCATCGCCTGCGAGATAACATCCGGCGTCGAGAGTGACCGCAGACCTGCTTCGGTGGCCTTATTGGTGGGCACACGCAGGGTCATCTTGTCTTTCTCGAACGAGATCACAAACAGTTCCAGTTTCAGACCGGCAATCTCTTGCTCTTCGATCGAAACAATCTGGCCAACCCCGTGGGCGGGGTAGACAACGTAATCATCGGGACGAAACTCGGGGGTCTTAGATTTGCTCATGCAATCCTTCCTCGCACGATACAACAGAGCCGAAAAAACCGTACCGCATCCCATCGGGTTGCGAACGGTGTGTATACTCTGTCGCTGATAGAATGCCCCCAGACTGCCGTCAGGGAACACTGCAGGTTTCCGCTATAAGCCGAATGTATAACATAAAATTAGCCCCGACACAAATCGGGGCATCACATCCCTGAATCCTCAGGGAATCAAAGGGATGTTAAGAAACACCCCTTTAAATCTGCGAATCAGACGTACTTATCCGCCTTCGCCGGGCGCTTCAGAGAAGTACTTGTTCAGCTTGTCGGTCTCGCCGTCACGCTCTTCTGCTTCGGGCAGCTGGTCTTTCTTGGTGACCAGAACCGGCCAAAGCTCAGAGTACTTGCGGTTGAATTCGACCCATTTGTCCATATCCGGCTCGGTATCGGGGCGGATCGCGTCGGCGGGGCATTCCGGTTCACACACACCACAGTCGATGCACTCATCCGGATGGATGACCAGCATGTTTTCACCCTCGTAGAAGCAATCCACAGGGCAAACCTCGACACAGTCGGTATATTTGCAGGCGATGCAGTTATCAGTAACGACGTACGTCATCGGTCTCTCGCTCTTTCACTCGTCGCGGATAGCTAGGACAGCCTGCCAAATCATTCAAGGCTTTCAGACCGCCAAAGATCGAGATTGCGACGATCCTTCCCAGTCGGGCGTCCTTTTCCCTCAAATGACGGATTTTCAGGACGTTTCTCCTGCACCGGAGTCATGTCCTCATAAAGGGCCTGCGCCTCTGGCGCGGGACCGCGGCGGGTCCCGGGGGCAATCATCCGCACCACACGGACCAGATTTCCTTGGGGAAAGGTCAGCACATCCCCGCTCGCCACATTATGCGAGGGCTTGGAGATCTTGTTGCTGTTGATTCGCACATGCCCCGCAGACACAACCTGCGCCGCGAGGCTGCGGCTTTTGAAAAACCGCGCGTGCCACAACCATTTGTCCACGCGCAGTTTCTGTTTTTCGTCGCTCAAGAGCCGGATCAGTTCTTGTCGCGCAGACCCATCAGGGCTGCTGCGAAGGGGTTATCCGGATCGATCGGCTTGTCAGCCTTGGGGGGACGGGCCGAGTGGACACGTGCGCCACCCTGCTGACCTTTGCCACCCTTGGGGCCACCTTTGCCTTTGGGCTTACCGCCCTTACCGCGCGGAGCGCCGCCTTCGGCACGCTTGCCACCGTCCTGACGCGGACCACGGTTGCCACCGCCACGACGTTCGTTGTTGCCACGCGCTTGACGCTGACGACCCCAAGTGAAGGTGTAGAACACTTCCATCTCGGCGCCAGCGGCACCTGCATCAACGGCAGCGCCGGTCTCGACTTCGCCCGCGGCGACTTCGGGGATCTCGGCAGCAACTTCGCCTGCATCAGGGGCATCAGCGGCCACGGGGGCAACGCCTTCGTCCGCGATAACTTCGACACCTTCGGGCACATCGGCAGCCGCCGGTGCATCGCCCGAGGCTTCAGCAGGAGCAGCCATGACAGCATCAACCGCTTTGACCTTAGCGCGTTCGCCTTTCTCGGCGCGGTAGCCAAGACCCTCCATGAGGGCTGCGAATTGCTCAAGGGTCATGCCGGTGATCGACAGCATATCCGCCTTGGCTTCAAAGCCGTTGCGGCTGTCTTCGCTGCGCAGCATATCTGCCAGACGTTCCAGCATGTCGATACGGATGGCACGCTCACCAGCGGCGCGGTAGCCTGCCATGGTGAAGTAACCCTCAGACGCATCAGCCTGTGCAGGCACGGTTACCAGACCCGGAGGCGGTGCTTCGGGGAAGACGTCCAGACCATTGGCCAGCGACCACAGAACCAGACGCAGACGGGTCGGCGCGGGCTTGAGCAGCAACGGCATGAAAATGGTGAACTGACCGAAACGGATACCGTGCTTGCGCAGAGCGCCACGGGCATCCTGATCCAGCGCTTTCACTTCGTCAGCGATCGGGCCACGGGGCAGAATCCCAAGACCTTCCGCCATGCGGAATGCAAAGCCACGAGCCAGACCGTCCAGCGCTTCGTCGCGCGACAGGTTCAGCAGCGGCTCTAACTGGGTTGCGATCTTGCGGTCGATAAAGTGCTGCAAACGGCGCTGCACCTTCTGGGCCACATCGGCACCCGCTTCTTCGTCGACAAAAGCCACAACCTGCGGCTTCAGCGGATCGGCACCGGCCACCAGTTTACCAACGGCATCGGTGCCCCACATCAGACCGCCTTGTTCCGTAAAGTCGATCTCGGTGTCGGGCGCGTTGTAGAACTTGTCCGCGCGCAGGTGGAAATGGGGCGCCAGAGCCTGAAGGCTTGCCTTGGCGACGGTTTTAGCTTCGTCCGGGCTGCTGCCCTTATCCTGACGGAAACGGAAGCCTTCGAGACGACCAACGAATTCACCTTCGATGGTCACTTCACCCTGTTCGTTTACTTCGGCCAAAAGGGCCTCCTTCTGCTTGAGCCGCCGCAACAAAACTGATGTACGCCGGTCCACAAATCTCTGAGTCAGACGCTCGTGAAGCGCATCCGACAGGCGATCTTCTACCGCCCTTGTCTCGCCACGCCAATGATTTTCGTCATTCACCCAGCCATTCCGCTGAGCAACGTAGGTCCAGGTGCGGATATAGGACAGCCTCTTGGAAAGCGTATCAATATCCCCTTGGGTGCGGTCAATGCGCTTGATCTGGCGGGCCATCCAATCGTCGGGAACTGTGCCCGATTGATGCAAAAAGCCGAAAATGACCTCAAGCAAGCCCGCATGTTCCGCATGACTGATTCCCCTGAAGTCAGGGATTCGGCACACATCCCACAGCAGCTTGACCGCATTCGGGCTACTGGCCCGTGCGACGACCTCTGCGCTTTGGGACATGGCCTTGAGGGCCAATAGATCATCGGCTTCGCGGGCTTTGACCAGCCGTTCATTCTGGGGCGAGGCCTCAAGCGAGTGGATCAGATTCTCGATGGTGCCAAAGCGCAGATCAGGGCTGCGCCAGTTCAGCTTTTGCAGCGGGGTAAAGCGGTGTTCCTGAATCGCCTCGACCACCTCTTCGTGCAGCGGCGGTGCCTCGCCGGTGGTGCCGAAGGTACCGTCCGACATGCCGCGACCGGCACGGCCTGCGATCTGCGCCAGCTCATTCGGGGCCAATTGCCGCATCCGGCGACCATCAAACTTGGTGATGCTGGAAAAGGCCACATGGTTGATGTCCAGATTAAGGCCCATCCCGATGGCATCGGTCGCCACCAGATAATCCACATCGCCGTTCTGATAGAGTTCGACCTGCGCGTTCCGCGTCCGCGGGCTAAGCGCGCCCATGACCACAGCCGCGCCGCCCTTCTGACGCTTCAAAAGCTCGGCGATGGCATAGACGTTATCGACCGAGAACCCGACGATCGCGCTGCGCGGCTGCATCCGGCTGATCTTTTTCTGACCCGAGTAGACCAGCTGGCTCATACGTTCGCGGCGGATGAATTCGCAGTTCGGCACAAGGGCGGCAATCGGACCGCGCATGGTATCGCTGCCCATGAACAGGGTCTCATTCGTGCCGCGCATCCGCATCAGACGGTCGGTAAAGACATGGCCCCGTTCAGGGTCGGCGCACAGCTGGATTTCATCCACGCCAACAAAATCGGCCCCCAGCCCTTCGGGCATCGCCTCGACGGTGCAGACCCAATACTGGGTGCGGGGCGGCACGATACGCTCTTCACCGGTGACCAACGCCACAACAGAGGGGCCGCGCACGGCAACGATGCGGTCATAGACCTCACGCGCCAGAAGACGCAGGGGCAAACCGATCACCCCTGTCCGGTATCCCAGCATCCGTTCGATTGCATAATGGGTCTTGCCGGTGTTTGTCGGCCCCAGAACAGCCGCGATACGCCCTTGTTGGGACATCCCCACCTCTTGCTCAGAGGTCGGTCCGGCCGGCCTCTTTGTCTATTTCCTGTCGCAGACGAGATAAGTCCTCGAAGTGCGGATGTATAGTCGCCACGGCCGCGAAAAATTGGTCTGCCAATTCGGGGCGGCCTGTTTCATAGGCAATCACCCCTGCCCCGAACAAAGCGGCAAAGTGGTCAGGGTTCAGCGCCAGCGTCCGTTGCAGGTCCTGCATCGCCGCGCCGTAGTACTCTAGCCGATATAGAACCGTCGCACGCGCCATCCACCCTTCGGCAAAATCGGGGGCGTGATCGGTCAAAGCTGTGAAATGGTCCAACGCCTCAGGCAGCTTGTCCGCCTCCATCGCGTCGCGCCCCCGTTTCAGCAGCAAATCCATCGAAGGCGAACCGGACCGCGACCACAGCAAAAGAAGGTCTTCGGCGATGATCTGCGAGCCGCTTTCGTCTGCACGCTTCAAGCGTTCCAGCAACTCAGCCGTGCGGTCTTCCTCTGCCCGTATGGGTAGGGAAAACAAGACTGGCAAAATAGCTGCCGCAACGACAAGTTTGAGTATGTGTTCGCGTGTGACCATATTGATCAGTGTAGACCAATCGCGGCGAAAAGCGAGAGCCGCGCGAAAATGTGAAAGGCACGCTGATGAGCTCGGTAGTGGAAACCGCAGTAAACGAATTGAACGCCAAACTTGGCGGCGAAGGCATTGACGGGGTTGCCAAATTCGTCATCGAAAACGAAGGTAGTATTATGATCGATCATAATGGTGCCCGCGCAGCTGATGATGAGGCCGATGTGACCCTGACTGCCGATGCAGAAACATTCCAAGCGATTCTGGAAGGCGATCTGGATGCAACCGCCGCTTTCATGACCGGCCGGCTGTCGCTGGACGGGGACATGGGTCTGGCGATGAAGCTTGG
>JAYZYX010000172.1:0-5637 GCA_036139795.1 Pseudomonadota bacterium
GTTTCCGGTAGTTGTTGGATGGCTTTGGCCATGTCGAGGCGCAGGCTTTTACCTTCGGGCAACTGAGCGGGACGTGGTTTGTGGCGGCAGGTGCCCGGGTAGATCGGGCCGTCGGGGCCGTAGTGAAGTGCGCCTTCTTGGGGGGCGCTGAGGGCGGCGTCAATGTCGCGGCGGGTGCAAGTGCAGGGATAGAGCAGGCCCTGATCCCAAAGCTTTGCGAGGGCCGCGCGGTAGACAGGCATTCGGTCTGATTGGCGCATCACGGGCGTCGGCCATGTGAGGCCGAGCCAGTGGAGGTCATCGTAGATCTGCTCTTCCCAATGGGCGCGGGCGCGGGATTGATCGATATCCTCGATCCTCAGAAGGAAGGTGCCTTGCGCCTCTTTTGCCAGTCGGGCTGCGGTCAGGGCCGAGAAAGCATGGCCCAGATGCAGCGGTCCGGTGGGAGAAGGCGCAAAGCGGGTTCGCATTAGCTTTGGCTGGCAAGCCACTGTTGCCAAAACTCTTTTGCGCGATCTGTGTAGCCTTTGTAGCGGATTTTGCGGCCCTTGCGGCCGCCGCGCACGTCTTCCAGCGGCTGGAAGAGGCCAAAGTTCACGTTCATCGGCTGGAAGGTTTTCGCATCGGCGCCGCCAGTGATGTGATTCACCAGACTGCCCATGGCAGTTTCCAGCGGCACTTCGGGGATCTCTTGTCCAAGCAATTCGGCGGCTGCGAAACGGCCTGCCAAAAGACCCATTGCGGCGGATTCCACATAGCCTTCGACGCCGGTAATCTGGCCTGCGAAACGGATGTTCGCGCGGTCCTTCATCCGCAGGCGGCTGTCCAGCAGTGTGGGCGAGTTGATGAAGGTGTTCCGGTGGATCCCGCCCAGACGGGCAAAGCTGGCGTTCTCCAGACCGGGGATCATGCGGAAGACTTCGGTCTGCGCGCCGTATTTCATCTTGGTCTGAAAGCCGACGATGTTGAAAAGCGTACCCAATGCATTGTCGCGGCGCAGCTGCACCACCGCGTAGGCTTTTTCTTCGGGCTGATGCGGATTGGTGAGGCCGACGGGTTTCATGGGGCCGTGGCGCAGGGTCTCGCGTCCGCGCTCTGCCATAACCTCGATCGGCAGGCAGCCGTCGAAGTAACCGGCAGTCTCGCCCTCATGGAACTCGGTCTTATCGGCGGCAAGGAGCGCGTCGATGAAGGCCTCATACTGGTCTTTGGTCATGGGGCAGTTGAGGTAGGCGGTGCGCTCTTCCTCGGTCTCGCCCTTGTCATAGCGGGACTGCATCCATGCCTGTGACATGTCGATGCTGTCTGCATAGACGATGGGCGCGATGGCATCGAAGAAAGCCAGATGATCCTGTCCGGTGGTCGCCTGAATGGATTTTCCCAAAGCGGTGCTGGTCAGCGGTCCAGTGGCGACGATCCAGTTGCCGTCCGTTGGCAGTTCGGTGATTTCCTCATCACTGACCGACACATTGGGATGGCCGCGCAGCGCAGCCGTAACGCTTTCCGCAAAGGGTTCGCGGTCCACAGCCAAAGCACCGCCCGCAGGGATGCGGTGTTTGTCGGCGGTGGTCATAATCAGACCACCAGCAGCGCGCATCTCCCAATGCAAAAGACCCACAGCGTTCTGTTCGTCATCGTCCGAACGGAACGAATTCGAGCACACCATCTCCCCCAGATTGCCGGTCTGGTGGGCAAAGGTCTCTACCTTCGGGCGCATCTCGTGGATAACCACGTTAACGCCCATGTTCGCGGCCTGCCATGCGGCCTCGGAGCCGGCCATGCCGCCGCCAATGATATGCAATGTCTTGTCCATGAGGCGCGATCTAGGGCTTTCGAGGGGAAATGGAAAGGGTCACTGTTGCCAGTCGGGGTGGCGCTTTTCGATAAAGGCGTTGATGCCTTCCTCGGTATCGCGGTCCAGCATGTTCTGTACCATCACCTCGGCTGTATAGGCGTAGGCTTGATCCACGGGCATTTCGATCTGCTCGTAGAAGGCCCGTTTGCCGATCCGCACGGCGCTGCCAAGTTTGGAGGCGATCTTTTCGGCCAGTGCTTGGGTCGCTGCCTCCAAATCTTCAGGGGTGGCGATCCGGTTGATCAGGCCAAGGGCTTGCGCCTCAGGAGTGCTGAGGAATTCGCCGGTGGTCAGCATCTCGAAGGCTTGCTTGCGCGGGATGTTGCGGGACAAAGCCACCATGGGGGTCGAGCAAAAGAGGCCGATGTTCACCCCGTTGACCCCAAAGCGGGTGCCTTCGGCGGCGACAGCCAGATCGCAGCTGGCGACCATCTGACATCCCGCTGCCGTGGCAATTCCGTGGACCTGAGCGATCACCGGTTGGGGCAGGGTGCGGATCGTCTTCATCAGCGTGCTGCAACGGGCAAAGAGGTCTGCGAAATAGGCGGCACCTTTGTCATCGGTGGCTCGGCCAGCGGTCATCTGCTTCAGATCATGGCCGGCGCAAAAGGCCTTGCCCGCGCCGCTTAAGACGACCACGCGGATCGCAGGATCGTTCGCGATCCCGTCCAGTTCCGATTGTAGCGCGGCGATCATTTCATCCGACAAGGCGTTCAGCCGCTCGGGGCTATTCATCTTGATATGGGTAACGGGCCCTGTGCCGTGACGTTCCAGAATTGACATCTTGTTTCCTCCCTCTTTGCGGGCAGAGTACTGACAGGAGATACGAGAGGGAAGAGAATGCAGGTAGTCATGGATGTCGCGGCGCTTCAGGCGTTTCTGGCAGAGGTGTTTCCGGAGGTGAAAGACGATTTCGCTGTGGACGCGGTGACTGATGACGGCGTGACCGTGCGGCTGTTGGCGAATGATCGGCATCTTCGACCGGGCGGTACAGTATCGGGACCCGCCATGTTCGCCCTTGCAGATGTGGGAATCTATCTTGCTGTGCTGTCACGCATCGGCCCCAAGGCTCTGGCGGTGACCACGAATTGTAGCATCGATTTCATGCGAAAGCCCGAGGCTGGCACCGATTTGGTCGCCGAATGCCGCCTTTTGAAGCTCGGGAAGGTTCTGGCTGTAGGGGATGTGCTGATTTATCAGAACGGATCGAAAAAGCCTGTGGCACGGGCCAGTATGACCTATTCGATCCCGCCGGAGCGTGACTAGCTTTCGGTATTTGAGTATTTGACGATAAAGAAGCAGCCGGCCGAGACTTCTTTATCGTATCAATACTCAAATGCCCGCAGGCCGGCGAAAACGCAGTTTTCGGGCTAAAGTGTATGGGGTATTATTATACCTATTTTTTAAGATATTGTTTTTGCTTGGTTATTTTGATGTTGGTGCGCTTGACTGTGCTTTCGGGCCGAGTATAACGCTGCAATCCAATTCGGGCGGGGCAGATTTCTGTCTGGCCCCGACCAAATCAAACAAACCCAGGGTATCCTGACAATGAAAACCTTCTCTGCAAAGCCTGCAGACATCGAGAAGAAATGGATCCTGATCGACGCCGAGGGCGTCGTTCTGGGCCGTCTTGCGTCGATCGTCGCAATGCGCCTGCGCGGCAAGCACAAGCCGTCGTTTACGCCCCATATGGACTGTGGCGACAACGTCATCATCATCAACGCTGAAAAGATCCAGATGACCGGCAAGAAGCGCGAAGAGCGTTTCTACTGGCACACCGGCCACCCCGGCGGGATCAAGTCGCGCACCAAGCAGGAAATCCTGGAAGGCGCCTATCCCGAGCGCGTCGTTCAGAAAGCTGTTCAGCGTATGCTGCCCGGCAACCGCCTGTCGCGCAAGCTGATGACCAACCTGCGCGTATACGCTGGTAACGAACATCCCCACGAAGCTCAGGCACCTGAAGTCATCGACGTGAAGGTACTGAACTCGAAGAACACGAGGACTGCGAAATAATGGCCGATCAAGTCAACTCGCTCGAAGAACTCGGCGCCGTTGCTGGCGGTGAAGCTGTTGTCGAAATCGCAGCACCCCGCGAGCCCGTTCGTGACGAACTGGGTCGTTCCTACGCAACCGGCAAGCGTAAAGACGCTGTTGCCCGCGTTTGGATCAAGCCCGGCTCGGGTAAAGTCACTGTTAACGGTCGTGAGCTGAACGCATATTTCGCTCGTCCCGTTCTGCAGATGATCCTGCGTCAGCCGTTCGAAATCGCTGGCTGCGAAGATCAGTTCGACGTTTACGCGACTGTTAAAGGCGGTGGTCTTTCGGGTCAGGCCGGTGCGGTCAAGCACGGCATCTCGAAAGCTCTGCAGCTGTACGATCCCAGCCTGCGTGGCGCTCTGAAAGCCGCTGGCTTCCTGACCCGCGACAGCCGCGTTGTGGAACGTAAGAAGTTCGGCCGTCGTAAGGCACGTCGTAGCTTCCAGTTCTCGAAGCGCTAATTCGCGTCTCGAAAAGTTTCGGAAAAGGGCTCGCATTTGCGGGCCCTTTTTCTTTGCGTGCTTGTTTTGTGGCGGGCAGGGGCTGATGGACCCAGAACGCAAAAGGCCCGCACTGGCAGGTGCGGGCCTTTGCTTTTGATCAGCGTCGGACTGGCAGGTCCGAAAAGAGATCAGTGATGGTTCAGGCGATACAGGCCAGCCTTACGCTCGGGCGCGTGCTGGATGAAGCCACGGTCCAGCAGACGCTTCAGCGTGCGGTGGTAGGTGGCGTGCTTCATCTTGCGCACAGTTTCGTAGGTCCGAATTGCTTCGGAATGCACAGTCACTTCGTTCTCTTCAGGACGTGCAAGTGTGTGGAATGCATACAGAATGTCTTTCTCATTCTGCGACATTTCATCCAGACCCATGTCTTGCTCAAGGTTGAAAAGAAGTTCGCGGACGGCAGCAAGGTGCTTGTAGCCACTGTTCATTGGAATACCCCAGGTTTGCAAAAAATCGTAATCAATACCGATATCTGAGGTTTAACCCACACTTTACGGTTGTGTCTAGTGGGTGATGCCGTTCTGGGACAAAATAGTTAAATTTTAGTAAACAGATGTGAACGCGTAAGGTTTGCCCTAGTTTGGCCACATTGTTTCCAAATCAGCAATTTATGGCCCGATTTGAGCGAGAGTTCTTCTGAAATGTGGCAAAAATAAGGGGAAATGCGCCATGTTTCCGCCTAACTCGTGCAACTTTTAGGTGATCACGTTAACTGTCGTTGCGTGTGCAGGGGTTGCGAATTTTTAGGGCCAGGCGTTAGTTGGGATGTCTTTGAGATCACCGATGAGAGCCAGTTTTGCCCGTTTGGTTCAATCTTTGTCGATCAGACCAAGCCCGCGCAGATAGATTCCGATTCCCGATTCGAGAAGATCCTCAGGCGCAAAAGGCGACTGGGTTCCGGGGGCGCCGCGGGCGAAAAGTTCGACCACACCGTGACTCATGGCCCAGATGTGCGCCGAAAACATACTGGCCGGAGGACGACGGTCTGCAGGGATGCGTTCTGACAGGCCGCGGGCCGCTTGTTCGAGGATTCCTTTGGCCCGTCCGGCGGCCTTTGCCAGTTCGGGCGTGCGATTCACCGAGATGTGGGATTCGAACATCGCCACGTAATGGCCGGGGTATTTGCGGGCAAAGGCCAGATAGGCGCGGCCTGTGGCCTCGAACGCGCGCAGGGCCGAGGGGCGTCCGTTGTCGAAGGCGAACTCCATCACATCGGCGAAGATCTCGTAGCCCTGTAAGGCG
>JAYZYX010000173.1:0-5840 GCA_036139795.1 Pseudomonadota bacterium
CTGATCATCTTTGACCGCTACAAGCGGCGCGGCATACTGCCTGCGCTCTATCTGGATAGCGTGCGGAACTATGTCGAACAGGGCGGTGCGGTGCTGATCTCGGCCGGACCGGACTACGCGGGGGCGGACAGCATCTACCGCTCGCCTCTTGGGGCTGTTGTGCCGGGTGAGCCGACCGCGCGGGTGATCGAAGAGGGCTATCTGCCCCGCGTCACCGATATGGGACAGCGCCATCCCGTAACCGAAGGGTTGGCCCCGCTGGAAGGCGATCCCACTTGGGGCCGCTGGCTGCGTCAGGTCGAGGTTGATCCCGGCGAAGGCGATGTGGTCATGACTGGCGTTGATGACATGCCCCTGCTGATCCTTGATCGCGTGGACGAGGGGCGCGTGGCGCTGTTGACCTCGGACCAAGCGTGGCTCTGGAGCCGCGGGTTCGAAGGGGGCGGGCCGCAGTTGGAACTGTTGCGCCGTCTGGCCCACTGGATGATGGGCGAACCCGATCTGGAAGAAGAGGCCCTGACCGCCACGGCAACCGGCCAGCAGATCCGGATTATCCGGCGGGCTGTGACCGAAGATGTTGGCCCCGTGACAGTGACCGCACCTGATGGTTCGACCACAGACCTGACCTTGCAAGAGGTCAGCCCCGGCCGCTTTGAGGCGCTGTATGATGGGGCGGACATTGGCCTTTACCGCATCGCTGAAGGCACCCGAGAGACCGTGATCGGCCTTGGTCCTGCCGCCCCGCGAGAGTTTGAGCAGACCATCGCCAGCGGTGAAGACCTGTTGCCTGTCCTGCGCGGCACCAATGGCGGGGTGTGGACCCTGTCTGACGGCGTGCCGGACCTGCGCGACGTGCGTGCCGGGCGTCCGGCCATCGGGCGCGGCTGGATCGGCCTGACACCGCGCGAAGCCTCGGACGCGCGGGACATTACCCGCGTGCCTCTGCTGCCTGCGTGGTTGGTGCTGCTGGTGATTTCGGGACTGGTTCTGGCCGGTTGGTTGCGCGAAGGGCGCAACTGACCGCTACTGGGGCAGGATCAGCTTGAACAGGGTCTTGCTGGGGCCAGCCGCGCTGCAAATACCGCGAATATAGACCGTCCGGATGCCGTCAGGAATGTCCACGCCGGTGATCGAGCGGGTAAAGGGTTTGGTCGGATCGTGGGGATGCATCAACTCGCGCGTGGCCAACACGCGCCCGTTGCGGGTCATAATATCCCAACCGCTGGCGTAGTGGTCCCAGCCTTCATCGGCATGGGCAAGGGTCACCGTAAAGCGCCAGAACATGCCGTTCCGGCTGGCCTCGGCATCCAGAATCCTGACATCTCCGGCAAGCGCGGGGGCTGCCGATAAAGCGATGATTCCAAATGTCAGGGCGCGGAAAAGCTGTTTCATGCGTCCGAACGTAGCATTCCCGTCCGGACCTGACTGCTCACATCCCTGTGGGAGGGGCGATCTTGTCGCTGCTATCCATCAAAACTGCGCGAGAGTTTGAAGCAAACTCACGCCGGTAGAGGACAAGCACCGTAAACAGCGTGGCCGCGAGCAGGGCGTATGATCCCAAAAGCCACGCAGCAGACCCCAGCGCAAAGTAGACCGACCGCAAACCCCTGTTGAACGCGCGGGCGGCGCTGATGTTCAGGGATGCCGCTTTGGCGGCGCGGGGGTATGCGGTTTCATTGGTGATGTCATTCGGCACCGCTGCCATCAGCACGGCGCAATAACCGAACAGCCGGTTGGACCAGACGAACTTCAGGAAGGCATTGGTCAGAAAGACCATGATCAGCATGATCTTGATTTCCCACACCACGGCGGGGGCGGTGTCCAGGGTCAGATCGGACGCGACGCCCTGCAACTGTTCCGAATTGCCAATCGCCGCAAAGCCGCCGCCCAAGGCAATCATACTGGCCGAGGCGAAAAAGCTGGTCGCCTGACGCAGGCCGCTAAGCACTGTCGCATCAAAGATGCGCGGGGTGCGGGTGACCAGCTCGACCATCCAGAGGCGGCGATATTCAGCCATCAGCACCGAGACCGACGGGTTTTTGCCCGGGTTCTCGATACGCAAACCAATCACGATCCATGACACCATCAAAAGGGTCACAGCGATGAAATCCAGCGGGGCAAATAGCGCGAGGCGGTCAGTCCATGTCATGGGGTGAAATTTACTTCGGGAGGTTACGGGTTGCCAGATGGAAAAATTGGTTATATTTTTTGACCAGTGACGCAGAGTCAGTGAGGAGCCCGCCATGGAAATGCCAGCCCCGAACCCCGCCATCGTGGCGAAGAAAGCAGAATTGGTCAGAAGACTGTCCGAGGTTCTGCCAAGCGATGCCGTGATCCACGACGAGGCCGAGACCCGCGCCTATGACTGCGATGCGCTGACAGCTTACCGCTGCCCGCCTTTGGCCGCCGTGCTGCCTGCCTCAACGGCTGAGGTCTCGGACGTTTTGCGCATCTGCCATGAGATGGGCGTGCCGGTGGTGCCCCGTGGCTCTGGGACGTCTTTGGCCGGTGGGGCGCTGCCCACGGCGGATTCGGTGATCCTTGGCGTGGCGCGGATGAACGCCGTGCTTGAGACCGACTATGACAACCGCTTTATCCGCGTACAGACGGGCCGCACGAACCTGAGCGTCACCGGCGCGGTCGAGGCGGACGGCTTCTTCTACGCGCCCGATCCATCGTCGCAGTTGGCCTGTGCGATTGCGGGGAACATCGCCATGAACTCGGGCGGGGCGCATTGTTTGAAGTACGGCGTGACCACGAACAACCTGATGGGCGTGACGATGGTGCTGATGGACGGCACCGTGACCGAGATCGGCGGCGCGCATCTGGACGCGGCGGGCTTGGATCTACTGGGTGTGATTTGCGGCTCGGAAGGGCAGCTGGGTGTTGTGACCGAGGCCACCTTGCGCATTCTGGCGAAGCCCGAAGGGGCGCTGCCGGTGCTGATGGGTTTTGACACCAACGAAGGCGCGGGCGCCTGTGTGTCCGATATCATTAAGGCGGGCGTTCTACCCGTGGCGATCGAGTTCATGGACCGCCCCTGCATTGAGGCCTGCGAGGCCTTTGCCAAGGCGGGATACCCGATGTGCGAGGCGCTTTTGATCATCGAGGTCGAAGGCAGTCCTGAAGAAATCCAGCACCAGCTTGGTCTGATCAAAGAGATCGCCGCCGCCCATAATCCTGTGGACTACCGCGAGGCGGCGGATGCGGATGAGGCCTATCGCATCTGGCTGGGCCGCAAGTCCGCCTTTGGCGCGATGGGTCAGATCAACGACTATATGTGTCTGGACGGGACCATTCCCGTCTCGGCCTTGCCCCACGTGCTGCGCCGCATTGGCGAGCTGAGCAAGCATTATGGTTTGGGCGTGGCAAACGTCTTCCACGCGGGCGACGGCAATATGCATCCGCTGATCCTTTATAATGCGAACCAGCCCGGTCAGTTGGAGCTGTGTGAGGCATTTGGTGCAGATATCCTGCGCCTGTGTGTCGAAGTGGGTGGCTGCCTGACGGGCGAACATGGTGTCGGCATCGAGAAGCGCGATCTGATGGTGGATCAGTTCGCCCCTGCCGATCTGGAAGCGCAGATGGCGGTGAAGGATGTGTTCGATCCCGCGTGGCTTTTGAATCCGGCCAAGGTGTTCCCGCTGGCGTCCTCGGAAGGGCGCCGCGCTGTGAAGATCGCCGCCGAGTAAGGAAACAGGGCGAGGGGGCGGTCTGCCCCCTCTTGGGCCTTTGGCCCAATTCACCCCCGAGAGTATTTGGACAATAAAGAAGATGAGACCCGAGACAGAGGCCGAGCTGGCCGAGGTGATTGCGGGGCGCGAGGCGCCTTTGTGGATTCGCGGCGGTGGCTGCGGTGGTGTTTTGCCGGAAGGGGCAGAGGTGCTGGAAACCTCGGGCCTTGCGGGGATACGCCTGTATGAGCCGGGCGCTTTGACGCTGGTGGCGGGGGCGGGCACACCTTTGGCCGAGATTGAGGGTGTTTTGGCCGCCGAAGGGCAGCGTTTGGCGTTCGAGCCGTCGGATTTGCGGGCTGTCCTGGGTCTGTCCGGTGCGCCGACCCTTGGCGGGGTGGCTGCGATGAACGTCAGCGGGCCGCGCCGCATTCAGGCGGGGGCGTGCCGCGATTTCATGCTTGGGGTGCGCTATGTGGATGGTCTTGGTGCCATCGTGAAAAACGGTGGCCGCGTCATGAAGAACGTGACCGGCTATGATCTGGTCAAGCTGATGGCCGGTGCCCACGGGACTTTGGGTGTGATGACCGAGGTGTCCATGAAGGTGCTGCCGATGCCGGAAGCGCAGGGCTGTGTGATGATTGATGGTCTGCCGCCAGAGCTGGCAGTTCAGGCGATGTCGGTGGCGCTGGGTTCGCCCTTTGATGTGACGGGGGCGGCGCATTTGCCCGTGGGCGTGGATGGCGCTCCGGTGACGATGGTGCGGGTGGAAGGCTTTGGCGCTCAGGTGGATTACCGGACCGGCAAGCTGCGCGAGATGTTGGTGCGGTTTGGCGATGTGCGAGTTGAGGTGGACACCGACAAGGTGGTGGCTGGTTGGGCCTATGTGCGTGATCTGACGGGTCTTTGCGGTGTGGACGGGGATCTGTGGCGGATTTCGGTGAAGCCTTCGGAGGGGCCGTCGGTTCTGGCCGCACTGGGGGCGCGGAAGGCGCAGATGGATTGGGGCGGCGGTCTTGTTTGGGCTTTGGTGCCTGAGGACACCGATGTCCGTGGCCGTATCGGTGCCGATGGCCATGCGACCTTGGTGCGCGGCGGCGGTCAGCCCCGTTTCCACCCTGAAAGCCCTGTGAATGCGCGTCTGGCCTCTGGCCTACGCGCGAAATTCGATCCCAAGGGGATTTTCAACCCCGGCCTGATGGGAGCCTGATCCATGCAGACCTATTTCACTGAACAGCAGTTGACCGATCCCGGCACCCAGCGTGCGAACGAGATCCTGCGCACCTGTGTCCATTGCGGATTTTGCACCGCCACATGCCCGACCTATCAGGTTTTGGGGGACGAGTTGGACAGCCCTCGGGGCCGGATTTATCTGATCAAGGACATGCTGGAAAACAACCGCGTGCCCGATGAGAAGACCGTGCGCCATGTGGACCGCTGTCTAAGCTGTCTGGCCTGTATGACCACCTGTCCTTCGGGGGTGCATTACATGCATCTGGTTGATCATGCGCGGGCCTATATCGAGAAGAACTACCAGCGTCCCTTCACGGATCGGGCGTTGCGCTGGGTTTTGGCGCGTATCCTGCCCTATCCGTCGCGGTTCCGGTTTGCGCTGCTCTTGGCCAAGCTGGGGCGGCCCTTTAAGGGCTTGGTGCCTGATCCCCGTCTGCGGGCGATGCTGGAGATGGCGCCCAAGCAGGTGCCGCCTGTCAGCCGCAACGATGATCCGCAGACCTTTGCCCCTGTGGCCGAGAAGAAGATGCGCGTGGCGCTGATGACCGGCTGTGCCCAGAAGGCTCTGAACACCGACATCAATGACGCCACCATCCGGCTGCTGCGCCGTCTGGGCTGTGAGGTGGTAATTGCCAAAGGCGCGGGCTGCTGCGGGGCGCTGACCCACCACATGGGCCGCGAGGATGAGGCCCACGCCAGCGCCGCCGCCAACATCCGCGCTTGGGGTGCAGAGATGGACGGCGAGGGGCTGGATGCCATCGTCATCAACACCAGCGGCTGCGGCACGACTGTTAAGGACTACTGGCATATGTTCCGGAACAGCGATCTTTCGGCGCAGGCCCAGAAGGTCTCGGGGATTGCGATGGATATCAGTGAATTGCTGAGCAAATTGCAGATTCCCGAAGGCGCGCCCAAGGGGATTCGCGTCGCCTA
>JAYZYX010000174.1:0-5542 GCA_036139795.1 Pseudomonadota bacterium
CTGATCATCGGTCTGGTCGCAGGTATCCTGTGTCAGGAAGCTGTGAACCTGATCCGCAACAAGCTGAAGATCGACGATACGCTGGACGTGTTTGCTGTGCACGGTGTTGGCGGTATCTTCGGGACCATCATGATCGCCGTCTTCGGTGCGGGCAGCTGGTTCGCGCAGCTGGGTGCGCTGGCTGTGGTTGGTGTTTACACGCTGGTCGTCAGCTACATCATCGCGAAAGTGGTAGGCATGTTCCTGCCCCTGCGCGTGGATGCCGAGACCGAATATGAAGGCCTCGACATCGCAGTGCACGGCGAACGCGCCTATAACCACGACTAAGGCTTATAGAGCACGCCCAAGTCGGCGACATTGGTTCCGGTGGCTTCGGTCACCAGCAAGTCGCCGGCAGCCTTCAAAGCATGATAGCTGTCGTTATCTTTCAGCGCCGCAACGGGATCGACCCCTGCGGCGCGCATCTTTTTCAGGGTTTGGCTGTTCACAATCGCGCCCGCCGCATCGGTCGGGCCATCCCGCCCGTCACTGCCCCCTTGCAGATAGGTCCAGCCCGCAGGCCAGCCTTCCCGCTCGGCGATCAAAGCCATGCGCAGGGCTAGTTCCTGATTGCGACCACCCTTGCCCTTACCCTTGATCTGCACGGTGCATTCGCCGCCGATCAGCCATAGGCCCGAAGGCAGCGCCGCCAGACGTTCGGACGCCTCTGTCACGTCACCAAGCAGCGGCGGGGTCAGGATTTTACCTTCCTTCGCGGCCTCGGCCATGACTTCAACAGATTTGGAGTTCGAGCTAATGATCCGCGTATCGGTCTTCGGAACTGGTCCCAAATCCTGATTTTCGTGCAGCAGGTTGCGCACGTCCTGCCCGACCTTGCCCCAACAGAAATAGCTGCGCAGCGCCTCGATCGCGTCCTTGGGTGTGCCAAGCGGCGGCAGCGTCGGACCCGAGGCCACGGCCCGCAGATCATCCCCGATCACGTCGGACAGCACCAATGCCGTCACCTTCGCAGGGGATGCCAGCCGCGCCAGACCGCCGCCCTTGATGCGGGACAGTTGCTGGCGGACGATGTTCATCACCTCGATCGGGGCACCGCTGGCCAGCAGCGCCTCTGTCACACGGATTTTGTCTTGTAGCGTGATGCCCTTACGCGGCGCGGGCAACATGGCAGATGCCCCGCCCGAGATCAGGATCAGCAGGTGTTCATCGCGTCCCATCGCCTCGGCCAGATCGCAGATGGCATTGGCCGCCGCTTCGCCTTCGGGATCGGGCACCGGATGACCGGCGCGCATCACATCGGCCTTGATATCGCCCACCTGATTTTCCCGATGGGTCACCACCAACGCCTTTTTCGGCGTCAACTGCGCCAGAACCGGCGCGATCATATTGGGCGCGGCTTTTCCCACCGCGACCACCGTCAGCTTTGAAGGATCCCCCAGATCGACCGAGGGCAAGGCCCGCTCTACAGCACCCACAGGATCGGCAGCGGCCACCCCCGCATCCCAGATCGCACGCAACTTCGGTTTCATACACCCTGCCTTCAGAATCTTATCTACGGGACTCATGTTGGGTTAGTCCGGTCCAGTGCGCAACTCTTGACGTTTAGCGCGAACAGACCGTTCCCGATTTGGCGGGAAACTTTTGAGGCCGGATCGGTTATCGGCGCCTACTCGTCCACAGCCCGTTGATGGATGCGCTGATACCAACGCGCCATCTGCATCGCCGCTTCAGGCGGGGGTGTCGTGCTGCTGCGGGACACCAGCAACTGGCCGAATAGGCGGTGTCCTTGTTCGGTCAGCAGTAGGTCCGAGAACCTCTGACGGTGCCATTCAATCGCTTGCGCATGGGCCTCTGGTACACCGGCAACCGCACGCAGCATCGCCAGTTTTTCCGCCGTTCTCGGGGCCATCGCTTGAACCTCTGGCGCGGGAACTTCGTTAAAGTTCCTCTCGACCCAATAGGTCAAATCCAGCGCCTTGTCCGAGCGATTGGGCAATCCGCGATCCTGCTTGACCAAAAAGCTCTCGGCCGAGCGCAGGGAATAATGGTTCATCTCGACCAGATCCCGGGCGGGGGGCATACCGAACAGCGACAGCCTTTGCACATTGCGCACGAACCCCTCAGGCATCGCCTGACCCGAGCCGTTGACCCAGTTCGGCAGACCGGCCTTTTCCTCGGCCTTCTGCTTGGGGCGATGGACGCCGAACTGGTTAAAGGGACCGTCCAGCCGGAACAGCGTTTTGAAAAACGTCGCCGCAACGGGCCAGATCGCTTGGGGCGGATTGGCAAGGGTGAATTGCTGGGTCACGGGCGCGTCTTGTAGACGTGTGACACCATTCGCGCCGAACAGTCGCCAAGGCAAGGTGATCGCATCCGTTCCAACAGGCACGGCATCGATCAAGGCCCGCAAACTACGATCGCCCACCTTCACAACGGGAAATTCGTCCGCATCGCATACCATCGCCCAATCGGCCTGTTTGCGCAGGGGATGTTTCCACGCCGCCTTCAACGCCTGCCACTGAACGCTTTCCCCTTCCACAGCGCTATGGCGCACATGGGTCAGAACGCCCGCCTCGGCCAAGAGGTCCAACATCCCGTCGCTGCCGTCTTCGCAATCGTTCGAGTAGATCAGCAGATCATCGACACCTGCCCCAAGCAAATGGGCGATCCATTCCAGCAGGAATGGACCTTCGTTCTTTTGGGTGCTGACGCAAAGTATCCGCATAAAAAACCTGTGGTTGACCGTAGTTAGAGCCTAACGGCCCCAATCCGGTTACACCAGAGGTCTACGCGCCTTAGTGCAACAGGCGCGGTGCGCTTGCCCAAGCGCTGTCGTTTGAGGGGCTGCTGTAGCTGTCGTCGCTATCGAAATCACCAAGAGCAGACGTGATATCTTCGGCCAGTGCATCAACGCGCTTGAGCACCTGATAAAGGCCGATGATCCCCTCACACACGATATGCTGGGACGGCGTACGCCCTGCAAATACCGGATCATCGGCAGCATGGGACAAAGTCAGCCACTCACTGGCACCGTTGGCACAGCCGAACAGATGCTCCAGCCCCACGCGGATCGAATGGATCAGCACGACACGGTCCAACTGATCGCGGGTGAAAACCACGTCCCCACCGGCATCCCAACCTGCAACCTCTTCGGCAGAGATGTCGCCCAGAACACTGCGGCACATGGCATCATCCAGACGCAGCCACGCCGCATCCTGAACAAACACACGATAGGCGGACGGCGAAACTAGGGCGCGACCTTCGGCACTGGAAAAGCAATCTACGTTCAACTTGCGCTCCGGACATATCCGTTGGGAGAGTGGGTGATCACCCTAGGATATATCCCGAATGGGTAGGTCCCCAAGGGTTAACCTTACGGTACCACACCAAAGATACTCACATTTCCGCTATCTCGGAAAGCGGCCCGCCGCCCTTGCGCGACAAAGGAGATCAGGGCCGAGGCAGGTCAACGCTAAGATGAGCGCAGCGAAGCAACCTTCAAAAAACGCGGGTCACCCCATTGCGATTCGCAAAGATCGGAACCGCTGGTAGCCCTCGTCAAAGCTGTCTTTCTGGGACAGATCAGGATCCAGCGTCGCCTCAAGGTTGGGACGTGTGCAGATTTCCGCAGCCTCAGCACCCGTTGCTGCCAACAGCCCAAGACGCGCCGCGCCGAAGGCTGCGCCGTAGTCTCCATCAGCGGCGATTTGCACGGGCACCCCAAGCACCGTGGCGATCAATTGCAGCCAGTACCGCGACCGCGCACCACCGCCAACGGCCAGCAGAGCATCGATATGGCCCCCTGCGCTTTCCAGCGCAGCCAGATTGTCGCGCAGGGCATAGGTGACCCCCTCCAGAAGTGCACGGGTCATCTCTGGCGTGCCGGTACTGTGGCTCAGTCCCAAGAAGCTACCGCGCAGACTGGCGTCATTGTGAGGCGTACGCTCGCCCGACAAATACGGCAGGAAGGTCACACCGCCCGCAGGCTTCACCGTGTCCCCAAGCGCTTGTGTCAAGGCAGAGGGGCTTTGACCCGCAACGCCTGCAAACCACGACAGGGCTGACGCCGCCGACAGGATCACGCCCATCTGGTGCCAGGTATCGGGCAAGGCATGGCAGAACGCATGAACTGCACTTTCGGGTTTCGGCAGATAGCTGTCAGTGGCCGCAAAAACCACGCCCGATGTCCCAAGCGAGACAAATCCGTCTCCTGCAGCCACCGTTCCCAGACCCACGGCGGAGGCCGCATTATCGCCCGCGCCGCCCGCAACGATCACACCGGACGGCAGACCCCAACGGTTGGCCAGGTCCGCCCGCAATTCACCCGAGGGTGCGCTGCCTTCGACCAGATCAGGCATCTGATCCCGCGTCATTCCACTGGCCTCAAGCAGTTGGTCAGACCAACAGCGTCCGCCCACATCCAGCCATGAGGTGCCCGCCGCGTCCGACATCTCGGACACATGGCCGCCCGTCAACCACAGGCGCAGATAGTCCTTAGGCAGCAACACCTTACGGACCTTATCGAAAGTATCGGGCTCGTTGTTTTTCACCCAAACCAGCTTTGGCGCGGTGAAGCCCGGGAACACGATATTGCCGGAAATCTGACGGAAAGCAGGATCGGCATCCAATGCCGCTGCCTCGGCGTGACTGCGGGTATCGTTCCAAAGAATGCAAGGCCGCAGCACCTGATCGGCAGCGTCCAGCAAGGTAGCGCCATGCATCTGACCTGACAGACCGATCCCGCGGATTGCCCCCACGGCCTGCGGGGCCTCTGCCTTGAGCTGGGTCATGGCCGCATCCGTGGCAGCGATCCAATCCGCAGGGTCTTGCTCGGACCACATGTCATGGGGGTTTGCGACCGTCAGCGGCGCGGTTACGCTGGCCACCACCTTCTGGCCGTCATCCATCAACAGAACCTTGACGCCCGAGGTTCCCAGATCAATCCCCAAATACATATCGTTTAATCTCCGGAAGTTTGGCGCAATACCCGCAGGGCATCGCGATGCTCTTGCATGGCAAGAAACACCTTGTAATCGACATCATAGGCCGCACGGCGGGCCGGATCGGGCTCATAGATCACCGTATCGCTTTGCATCGCCATCGCGGCCGAGGCCAGATCGCCATGCATCCCGCCAACCGTCGCCGCAACAATAGCGGTCCCCAGCAGCACCGCATCGCCGTCGGCGGCCACATGAACCGGACAGCCCGTGGCGTCCGCATAGAGCTGCATCAACAGAGCGCTGCGCACATGGCCACCGGTGACGTGCAACCGCTCGATCGCGGGGCCGTTGGCGCGCATATGTTCCACGATCTGGCGCAGACCCATGGCCAGCGCGACCGCCGTGCGCCAGTAGATCTTGCACATCCCGTCAAAGGTGGTGTCCAGCGTCAGCCCCGAGAACACCCCACGCGCTGCCGGATCAGCCAGAGGCGAGCGGTTGCCGTTCACGTCAGGCAGAATGTTGATCTCGGAAGCCAGTTCCGGCCCCTTCTCGGCCAAAAGAACCTTCAGGCGCTTTTCCACCATTGCGTGGTTTTCAGG
>JAYZYX010000175.1:0-4187 GCA_036139795.1 Pseudomonadota bacterium
GATGAACGGCAAGGCGATACGTCTGCGCTCCCCCAAGGATGCGGTGCAGGCGGGGATCGGCCTTGCGCCTGAAAGCCGGAAGGAACACGGCGTCATTCTGGACACCGCGATCCGCATCAACACCACGATGGCGCGGCTGTCGCCTTTGACCCGCCTCGGCGTGCTGAAGGGACGTAGCGAACGGCAGGTTGCCGAGGATCACGCCCGCGCCTTGCGCCTGAAAGCCGACAGTGTCGAGGCGCCCGTTTCCTCGCTTTCGGGGGGCAATCAGCAAAAGGTAGTGCTGGCCAAATGGTTCCACGCAGAGGTCAACCTGATGATCTTTGATGAGCCCACACGCGGCGTCGATGTCGGCGCGAAATCCGAGATTTACGCCCTGATCAAGCAGTTCGCGGCGCGGGGCGGTGCGGTGCTTGTGGTCTCGTCCGAACACCATGAGCTGTTCGGCCTGTGTGACCGCGTGCTGGTGATGCGCGAAGGGGCGCTGTCCGGCCAGATCCTGCCGCCTGCCTATACCGAGGAAAACCTCTTGAAACTCGCCATGCCCGGCGTCGAAAACGCTGCCTGAGGAGAAAGCATGACCACCCTCACAACCAACACCGACCGCCCCCGTCAGGGCGATTTCGTCAAGCGGCTTCCCGGCCTTGTCCACACGCTGGGACCGGCGATCATTCTGCTGGCGCTTTTGATCCTTGCGACCGCCATGTCGGACGTGTTCCTGTCCACCCGCAATGTTTTCAACGTCTTGCGCCAGTCTGCTGGCATTGGTCTGATGTCAGTGGGGATGCTGTTTGTTATCCTGACCCGCGGCATTGATCTGTCAGTCGGATCAGTCGCGGCGCTGGGATCGGTGATCGCTGCGGTTTGGGTGCAGGAATACGGTACCGGCATCGCTCTTGGCGCGGCCATCGCGGTGGGCGCGGGCTGCGGATTGCTGTCGGGGGGGCTGATCGCTTTTCTAAAGTTGCCGCCCTTTGTGACAACCCTTGCGGTCATGACCATCGCGCGGGGACTTGCGCTGATTGCCTCGAACGGCCAGCCGATCCGCATGGGCGCGGCGGGCGAGATGATCACCGAATTCGGCGTGGGTCGCTTGGGCATGGTGCCCTATCCGGTGATCCTGATGATCGCGGTCTTTGTGGCGGCGGGGCTTGTGCTGAAATTCACCCGCTTTGGCCGGATGGTCAAAGCTGTGGGTTCGAACGCAGAGGCGGTGCGCCTGTCGGGGATCTCGATCTCGCGTTACCAGATCTCGGTCTATGTGATTTCCGGCGCGCTTGCGGCGCTGGCAGGTGTTGTGTCAACGTCGCGGACAGGGATCGGTTCGGCCACGATCTCGGTTGGGGCAGAGCTTGATGCCATCGCGGCGGTGGTCATCGGCGGTGCCAGCCTGCTGGGGGGACGAGGCGGCGCGATCAACACCTTTATTGGCGTGGTCATCCTGGGTGTCATCGCCAATCTCATGAACCTTGCCAACGTGCCCGGCTATCACCAGCAGGTGTTTATGGGGGCCATCATCATCGGCGCGATGCTGCTGCAATACGGCACCTCCGCCCTCAAACGCTGAGAGACCACATGTATCTGGACAAGTTCAAACTTACGGGCCAGCGCGCCCTTGTGACCGGCGCGGCGCGGGGCATCGGCGCTGCCATCGCCGAGGCGCTGGCCGAGGCAGGCGCCCATGTGATCCTGACCGATCTTGGTACGGCTGCAGAACCCACGGCGCAGGCCCTGCGCGACAAGGGCTATTCCGCCGAGGCTGCCGCGCTGGATGTGACCGATAGGGCTGCGGTGGACGCGCTGGCCGAGACCGTCGGCGCGCTGGATGTTCTGGTGAACAACGCAGGTATCGCCATCTCAAACCATCCCGCCGAGGACATGACTGATGAGGTCTGGAACAAGGTACTGGATGTCAATCTGAACGGCACATTCTGGTGCTGCCGCGCGTTCGGAAAGCGGATGCTGGCGGAAGGCAAGGGCTCGATCGTAAACATCGGGTCCATTTCCGCCGATATCGTCAACCGCCCGCAGGAACAGGTGAACTACAATGCCTCAAAGGCCGCTGTTCACCACCTGACACGGTCGCTCGCGGCGGAATGGGGCGAACGGGGCGTGCGGGTGAACGCGGTGGCCCCGACCTACATCGAGACCGACATGAACACCTACGTCTATGAGAACGAAGAGATGTATCGCCACTGGATCGGCGGCACACCGATGGCGCGGATGGGCAAGCCCGAAGAAGTGGCCTCGGTCGTGCTGTTTCTGGCAGGGCAAGGCGCCAGCCTGATGACAGGCGCGATTGTGCTGGCTGACGGCGGATATACCTGCTGGTGATTGCAATGGGGCGACCCAAGCGCCCCGAATGGCCGCCTGCTGCAAAGCGGGCGGCTTTTTATTTGGTGATGTGGTGCTGAAGGCCGCAGATGCCCGACCTGCCGCTAGACGTAACGTCACTTCATGCGCAGTCCTGTGGCGCTTGGCTGGCCTGTTGGCACATCCCTGAATTCACGCTTAACTGCCCTGAGACCGCAGGGAGAGCCTGACGGCGCAGAGACATTTCTTGCTTTGCGCCAAGGGTATGGGGGCGGTTTCGGGGAGGGAATATGAGCGCAATGTTCGGGGATTTAAGGGGAAAGACCGCGATTGTGACCGGCGCCTCTGGCGGATTGGGTCTGCAATTCGCGCAGGTTTTGGCGCAGGCCGGATGCAACGTGACCTTGGCGGCGCGGCGCAGGGACAAGCTTGAGGCCGCAGTTGCCCAAATCACGGCGGCGGGTGGCGCTGCGCAGGCGGTGTCGCTGGATGTGACCGATGACGACAGCGTCGCGCAGGTCTTTTCCAAAGCCAGTTACGACATCGTAGTGAACAACGCAGGTGTGACCTATGACGGTCCTGCGCTGAAAACCGCGATAGATGACTGGCACCGTGTGCTGGACACGGACCTGACCGGCGTTTTTCGGGTCGCGCAGGCCGCAGGGCAGGGATTGGTCGCGGCAGGTAAGGGCGGTAGCATCATCAACATCGCCTCGATCCTTGGGCTGCGGGTGGCGGGTAACCTTTCAGCCTATGCGGCGGCCAAGGCGGGTGTGGTGCAGATGACCAAAAGCCTTGGTCTGGAATGGGCGCGCTACGGCATCCGCGTGAATGCATTGTGCCCCGGTTATATCGAGACCGATCTGAACCGCGATTTCTTCGCCTCGGACGCAGGGCAGGCGCTGATCAAGCGCGTCCCCCAGCGCCGTCTTGGCCGCATGTCGGACCTTGATGGGCCGCTGTTGCTGCTGGCCTCGGACGCCAGCGCCTACATGACCGGAACCGAGATCGTCGTTGATGGCGGTCACCTTGTGTCCTCGCTCTAGGAGACCTTGCATGGATTTCACCATTACCCCCGAGATCGAGGATTATCGCCAACGCATCGCTCAGTTCGTCGCGCGTGAGTTGCTGCCCCTAGAGGCGGATCGGGCGAACTATGACGCACACGAAAACATCCAGGTGGATGTGCTGAACCAGATGCGCGCCCGTGCCAAGGCCGAAGGGCTGTGGTGCCTTCAGCTGCAAAAAGAAACCGGCGGGCAGGGGCTTGGCAAGGTCGGGATGGCGGTCTGTTATGAAGAGATGAACCGCTCGATCTTCGGGCCGGTGGTCTTTAATTCGGCCGCGCCTGATGACGGTAATATGCAGGTGCTGGAAAAGGTCGGCACCGACAAGCAAAAGGCCGAATGGCTGCAACCAATTGTTCGGGGCGATGTGCGCTCGGCGTTTGCGATGACCGAACCCGCGCCGGGGTCTGGTTCGGACCCTGCGGGGATGATGTTGACGACGGCCAAGAAACAGGGTGACAGCTATGTGGTGCGGGGCCGCAAATGGTTCATAACCGGCGCTGAAGATAGCGATCATTTCATCCTGATCGCCCGCACCTCGGATGATCCGCGCAAGGGACTGTCGGCCTTTCTGCATCGCAAGGATACCCCCGGTTTCCGGATTGAGCGCCGCATCCCCATCATGGGCCCCGAAGAACACGGGGGCCATTGCGAGGTGGTCTATGAGGACATGGTGATCCCCGCTGAGAACCTTCTGATGAACGAAGGCGACGGGCTGAAGCTGACCCAGATCCGCCTCGGACCGGCACGCCTGACCCATTGTATGCGCTGGCTTGGCCTGTCCAAGCGCTGCGTCGAGATTGCCAG
>JAYZYX010000176.1:0-8736 GCA_036139795.1 Pseudomonadota bacterium
CCTCATCAATGTCGTCTTCGCACAGGGCCATATCCGCGCAGTTCTCACGGTAGAAAATCAGCGGAAACTGCTCTTCGTCACGAATGCCAAGGATCACCAAGGCGGTCAGCCGCTCGGGATCGGTCACAACCCCATCGGTGCAAACCCCCTCACGTGCCAGCTGTTCAAGGATAAAACGGCCCATATGCTCATCGCCCACACGGGAGATCAGAGCCGTCTTCAGACCCAAACGCGCCGTCCCGCACGCAATGTTCGTCGGACTGCCGCCGATGTACTTCTCGAAAGACCCCATGTCCTCCAAACGCCCACCAACCTGAGCCCCGTACAAATCAACGCCTGCGCGTCCAATCGTAATCACATCCAAATCACGCATCCCTAATCCCTCCATGCACCAAACATTCAGCTTGGTAAAAATACCGCGGGGTCCGAGGCAGAGCCCCGGCGCTCTCAAACAAATCCGACCGACGACAGAAAGGCGCGGCTGGTAGCCAGATCGTCTAGAACCGACGCGCCATTGCGCGGGTCGCGCTCTTGTTCGATGGTGATGTAGCCGCCATAGGCCATTTCTGACAAAAGCCCGTAAACGGCGTCGTAATCGATGCTGCCGCGCCCGATGGGGCACATGACGCCAGCGGCGCAGGCATCGAAAAATCGAATTTTATCGCCCATCACACGGTCGTAGACCGCTGGATCAATGTCCTTGAAATGGATGTAATCAAGGCGATCCCAATAGGTCCGCAGGCCCGCGACAGGGTCCATACCCGAATAAGCCATGTGGCCAGTGTCCAGACACAGGCCTGCCACATCCCCGTCGATGTCCTGAACCAGTTGCGCCAACTCGTCTTCGAACTCGATATACCCACCCGCATGGGGGTGGATGACGGCACGGACGCCGAATTCGTCCCGCGCGACCTCGGCGATCGCGCGGATGTTGTCCATCATGCCGCGCCAATCCTCGGGCGTCAGGCGCGGAGCGCGGTCCGAGTGGCCCGCCGCGTAATCCCGTTGATCATGGCCCCAGTCCATCACCGTCAGGTAGGGCGCATCAAAGCGCTGGCCGGTGTGGAACTTCGGCTTGGGCAAGGCTGTAATAAACCCGCAAATCTCGCGGGTCTGGCGCAGCAGCGTTTCCTTGTTCGCAGGCGAGACCAAATCGTCAAAGATCGTGCCCGCCACAATCGACAGGTTCCGCGCGGCCAATGCCTCGGCCACCACATCATTCTTCAACGGCATATAGCCGTAAGGCCCCAGTTCCAGCCCGCCGAAACCGGCGGCAGCGGCCTCATCCAGCACCTTTTCCCAGTGGGGCAGGTTGGGGTTTGTGACATCATCCACACCCCAGCAACAGGGGGCGCAGGTGATGGTGATCGGACTGTCTGTCATGATCTAAACCTTCTCGCCGGAGGCGATATTGACGGTTTCAAAGACCAAAGCGCGGTGGAATTGCTCATGAAAGGCAATGAAGCGCTTGGTGTGGTCTTGGGTCATGTGAAAGGCGTGGGCCGCCTCGTCCTGCCAATTTTCGACAAAGACAAGGCGGTCCGGATTGTCGGTGCAGGTGTAAAAGTCATAGGCGATGCAGCCTGCCTCGGCGCGGGTGGCGGCTTGGGCGGCGGGCGCCTGCGCCAGCACCTGATCCCGCGTACCGGGCAGCAGATCAATCGTGATGATGAACTTGTACACCTGCGGTCCCCTTAGCGGATGATCGTCGCTTTAAGCGCATCAATCGAGGACTGGATGCCAGCCTCGGTGGACATGGTGAAATCTTCCATCTCCAGCGAAACCCAGCCGTTGTAGCCACACATGCCGACAACCGAGAAGAACTCTTTCCACCATTGCAGGTCACGACCTGCGCCGACGGCAACGTAGTTCCACGAACGGTTGGCCACGTCGGTGACTTCCTTCAGTTCCAGAAGGCCGTTCACATCGCAAAGTCCGCGCTCGATGCGGGTGTCTTTGCCATGGCAGTGGTGGATCGCCTTACCCAGTGCACGGGCCGAGGCGATAGGCTCGGCGCCCATCCACATCAGGTGGCTGGGATCGAGGTTCATGCCGACCATTTCACCCACCTCATTGCGCAGACGGAACAGGGTTTCGGGGTTCCAAACCAGCATGGCGCTGAAGTTTTCCAAGGCGTAGCGCTTGATGCCCGCCTTTTTGCCGAAGTCGACCAGATCGTGCCAAAGGGGGAACGCGCGGTCCTCCCACTGGTAACGGTCGCGCTCGGGCATCTCATCGGGCCATGACTTGGTGTAGACCAGCCAGTTCGGGACCATATCACCGGGTGCTGCTTCGGGCAGACCGGACATGGTGACAATGGTTTCAACGCCGATTTCGCCAGCCAGCGTGATGGTGTCCTTCATCTCTTTCAGATGACGGGTGCCCATCGCGCCCGGATCCAGCGGGTTGGCCGAGCAGTTCAGGGCCGCGATTTGCAGACCCCGGGCCTCGATCTCGGCCAGCTTCTGCTTCAAGAGACCCTTGTCGGCCAGCAGTTCGTCAGCGCGGAAATGGGGGCCTTTGGACCAGCCGCCGCCGGTCATCTCGATGCCTTCGACACCCAGTTCAACACATTTGTCCAGCATGTCCGTGAAGGACAGGTTGCCCATGACATCAGTGCAGATTGACAGTTTCATGTCCGTTTTCCTTCAATGCAGTTATTCGTAGGCAACCCAAGCCGCGCCCGCGTCCGCCGAGCGGACACAGTTTTCCAGCCAGCGCACGCCTTCGGTGCCAGCCTTGATGCCGGGGTAGTGGTGGGTTTTCAGGAAGTCCTCGTCGCCGCGGGTTTTGGCGTCGATGGCCTGCGCGATCCACAGGTAAATGTTGGACCAGCTGTCCCCCAGACCTTCAGTGTGCAATGCGCCCATGCGGTCGACGGCCAGACTTTCGGCCTCAAGATAGGGCATGCCGTGATGCATGATGCGCTCGGGCTCGCCCTGAACCTGATAGATCAGTTGGTCGGGGTGGCTGTCGCTCCATTCGATCGAGGCTTTCGAGCCCACAAACCGGTAACGCTGCGACCCCATGTTCCCTGCGTTGACCGAGCTGACCCAAAGACGCCCACGGGCGCCGTTGTCATAGTGCATCAGAACGGTGGCGTGATCTTCCAGAGGGGCGCGGCTAGGGATGAAGGCCTTGCGGTCACACAGCAGCTTTTCGATCTGCATATGGGGCAGAACGACCTCGGACAGGTAGTAAAGGTGGGTGCCGATATCGCCCAGAACAAAGGTCGCGCCTGCGGTGGCAGGGTTGGTACGCCATTTCACGGCATCAGCGCTGTCATCATCGCCTGCGTTAAAGCCGTGGGTGTACTGCATATCGACGATGCGGATATCCCCCAGCATCCCCTTGGCAACCATCGCAGCCATTTGATGCACCAGCGGATGGCCGGTAAAGCCATAGGTGACGCCAACAATCAGCCCCTTTTCGGCCGCCAATGCGGCGACCTCTTCACACTCGGCCACGGTGAAGAACAGCGGCTTTTCGCAGATCACGTGGATGCCTGCGTTCAGCAGGGCTTTGGTGATCTCGAAATGGGTGAAGTTCGGCGTTGCGACCGAGACCACATCCACGCCGTCTTCGCGGCCCGTTTCGCCAGCGATCAGGTCCTGATAGGTGGCATAGCAGCGGTCTTCGGCCACGCCGAGGTTCACGCCGAAATCACGGCCACGGTCTGCGTCCAGATCGAAGGCACCGGCCACCAGTTGGTACGTGCCATCACGCAAAGCGCCTGTGCGGTGCTTGTAGCCCACCTGTCCCGTGCGGCCACCACCTACCATTCCCCAGCGCAGCGGGCGCGAGGTTGTGCGTTCACCATTGATCATGGTGTTACCTTTCTTTTTGAAATGTTCCCCTCGTCAAAGGGGGCAGGTTATTCGTTGTAGAGGTCCGGTTTGCTGACCATCTCCACTGTTTCCAGATGCTGGCTGGCGACCGCCCGCAGGGCCGCGTCAGCGACCAGCGTGGCGGCATATCCGTCCCAAGTGCTGGGGCCGGTGGCGGTGCCTTGGCTTGCGGCAACGATCCATTCGCGGAACTCTTGGTCGTAGGCCTCGATAAAGCGTTCGCGCCAGTCCTCGGGGATCGCCTGACGGATGCCGAACTGATCGGTGATCACCGTGGCAGGGCGGTTGGGCAGAGCGGCGATGCCGGTCTCACAAGAAACCTCGCCGCGGATGTCATAGCCGTAGGCAACGTTGACCGAGATTTCGACGTCCACAATCGCGCCCGACGTCATATGCAGTAGCACCATGACCGGATCGCGCAACTCGCCCCCGCGCGAGGATCGGCGCGGCACGCGAACCTCAACTCCCGCGATCTCGTCGCGCAGCAACCAACGCGAGATATCGGCGTCATGGACCAACGTATCGTTCAGCGGCATGTCCGAGGTATATAGCCCCTCGGGCACCGAGGCGTTGCGGTGGACCGATTTGTACATCAAGGGCGCACCTAGCGTGCCGCCGTCGATCACAGCCTTCAGGCGACGGTAGTCCGCATCAAAGCGGCGCATGAAGCCCACCTGAACCAGACGCAGACCAAAGGCCGTTTCCGCCTCCATGACGCGCAGGGCGGCCTCGGCCGAGGTCACCAGCGGCTTTTCGCAGAACACCGGCTTGCCGACGGCGATACAAGCCAGCAGTTGCTCTTCATGGGCAGGACCCCACGAACAGATCACCACGGCCTGCACCTCATTGGCGCGGATCAACTCTTGCGGGGTCTCATAGACCGTCGCCCCCTGCGGAGCGGCGGCCTGAGCACGCTCAAGGTTGATGTCGGTGACAGCCACCACCCGAACGCCGGACAAGACCTGCGTCAGACGGCGGATGTGGTCCTGACCGATCATACCGGTGCCGATGATACCTACCTGCAACGTCATGGTTTTCTCACTTATTTGAAGTATTTGTCGACGTAGCGCTGCATCTCGCTGCGCATGAAGTGGCCGGACTCATCCGCCTTGTCTTCCCAAGCGAAGACGCAAGCCGTCATGATCCCGTCGAACCCGATTTCGGCCAGCGTGCCGAAGAAATCGTCCCACGGAACCTCGCCCTGACCGATGTTCAGGTGCTGGTGAACGCGGGCGTTGGTGCCCGGAGGGTTCAGGATGTAGCGCAGACCGCTGGAGGCCTTGTGGTTGAAGGTGTCGCCCACGTGGACGTGTGCCAGCACATCTTTGGCTTCGCGCAGCATCGCCTTGGTGTCATCGCCAAAGTAGAAGGTGTGGGGCGCGCAGTAGAGGAACTTGACGTTCTTGCTGTTCACGGTGCGGATGATGTCCAGTGCCGGTTGCAAGGTCTCGCACCAGTCTTCTGGGTGGGGTTCGACGTGCAGGTTGATGCCTTCGCGCTCGAACACGGGCACCAGCTCTTCCATAGAACGCCACCAAGCGTCTTCGCACGCCTCGATCATGCTGCCGGTATGGCAGCAGTAGCACGAGCCCTTGTCGGGGTGCGGGCCACGGCCGAATTCGCTGTTCATGGTGTCCACTTCCAGCTCGACCGCGATCTCGATGGCGCGCTTCCAATGCTTGACGGCGGCCTGACGTTCGGTCTCGTCGTTGCTGGCCCAACGGTACATGGGCAGCAGCGAGGCGATACCCACGTCGGCATCCTTCAACGATTTCTTGAAGCTCTTGATGCGGTCGGGGAACACGCGGGGGGCCTTGAACCATTCAAGGAAATCACCGCGCGGGCTCATTTCAATCCAGTCGTAGCCCAGTTCCTTGACCTTAAAGGGCAGTTCCTCAAGGGGCAGGTGGCGGTGCATAAACGGGTCGAGTGCGATTTTCATAGGTCGATCCTGCAAAGGGTCATTGATGGGCGCGCCGCCAACATAAGCGGCGCGAAAAGGTCTTTATTCAGCGGGGGCAACTTTGGGCGGATGACCTTCGTGGGTCTCCATGTAGCCCTCGATGCTGGCTTCCAGATCGGCCATGGTTTCGCCGCCAGCCATCAGATCGGTGATTTCTTCGCGGGTCTTTTCGCCCTTGCGGAAATCGGCGGCGATAGCGCCACGGATCAGAACCGCAAAGTGATCGCCCACGGTCATCGCGTGCATCACTTGGTGGGTGATGAAGATCACAGCCAGACCGCGCTTTTTCGCCTCATTCACGATGCGCAGAACGTGGGCTGCCTGTTTCACACCAAGCGCTGCGGTCGGCTCATCAAGGATCAAAACGCGGGCACCGAAGTACACGGCGCGGGCAATCGCCAGCGACTGACGTTCGCCGCCCGACAGCCCCCCCACCAGACGGTCGCCGTCGGTGATGCGGGTGATGCCCATCTTCTGCACTTCTTCCACCGCGATGCGGTTGGCCTTCGCGCGGTCAAAGACCTTGAAGGGGCCGAAACCCTTGGTGGGCTCCATGCCGAGGAAAAAGTTGCGGCCAATCGACATCAGCGGGTAGGTGCCGCCGAACTGGTGCACGGTTGCGATACCGCGATCCTGCGCATCACGCGGGCCGTCGAAGGTGGTGGGCTGGCCATCCACCAAAATCTCGCCGCGGGTGGGGGCGTGAACGCCCGCCAGCGTCTTGATCAGCGTGGATTTACCGGCGCCGTTGTCGCCCAGAAGGCACAGGACCTCTCCAGCGCGGACCTTCAGGCTGATTTCATGCAGAACGTCGATGGGGCCAAAGCTTTTGTCGACATTACGAAGTTCAATAACAGGCGTATTGGCAGACATAGGTTCAGCCTTTCTTTTTCTTGGTGACGGCGGTCAGGGCTTTTTTGCGGAAGGTCTCGTTCATACCGACAGCGGCCAGCAGCATGACGCCGATGATCAGGTTCGCCCAGTTGCGGTCGATGGCGGTGAAATCGATGCCTTTGATGACGATGGCGAAGGTGATCGTGCCGATGAACACACCGAGGATCGATCCGAAGCCACCCGTGAGCAGCACGCCGCCCACCACAACGCTGACGATGATGTTGAAGATGTCGTTCATCCCGCCCGACACCTGGGCCGAGTTGAACAGGATCGCGTGGCACATGCCGACAAAGCTGGCCGAGGTTGCAGTGCCGATGAAAAGCAGGATGGTGATGCGATCCACCGGAATACCTGCGTTCTTGGCCGAAACCTTGTCGCCGCCGATGGCGAAGATCCAGTTGCCGTATTTGCTCTTGTGCATGAGGAACCAGAAGACGGCAGTCAGGATGATCCACCAGATGATGACAACCTGATGGCTGCCGCCGAAGATGAAATCACCGAACACGGTCTTGGCCCAATCCGGAGCGTTCAGCGGAACCGATGCCGCGCCGGTCAGCAGCTTGGAGCCTGCCAGAACGATGCCCTGCATCCCCACCAGCGTTCCAAGGGTGATGATCAGCGTGGGAACGCTGGTGCGGGTCGCCAGAAGGCCGTTGAAAAGGCCCACCAGAACACCCACCGCCAGCGCGGCGATGACAGCAAGGATCATCGGCAGCTCGTAGTGGCCCGCGATGATGGCCGTGGTCATGGCCCCTGCGGGGATCATCGCCCCGATGGAAATGTCGATCTCGCCCGAGATCATCAGAAGTGCGACGGGCAGGGCGACGATGCCGATACGGGCCGCATAGTTCACCCAGCTGGCAGCACCCGCCAGTTTGCCCAAGTCCACGCCGCCAAAGATGACGTAGAAGATCAGAACGCCCAGAAGGCTTAGGAAAGAGGCCGCAGCAGGACGGCGCAAGACGCTAGAAATCATGTCCATGGGTCCGTTCTCACTTCTTCTTGCTTGCGTAGTTCATGGCCAAGGCGCGGAAGCTGTCGTTCGACAGAACAGCGGCCAGTAGCAGCGCACCGATGATGATCGAGCCGATGTTCGGATCCAGCGCCGCAAAGAAGATGCCTTGGTTCACCACAGCAAAGGTCATGGTCCCCAGCACGATCCCGATCACCGAGCCTGCGCCACCGGTCAGCAGCACGCCGCCAATGACCACACACATGATCGAGTTGAAGATGAAGGACTGCCCCCCGGCCACCTGTGCCGACTGATAGGTCATCACCTGCGCCACTCCGACGAAAGCCGCGCCGAAACCCGATGCCATAAAGAGGCTAATGGTCAGCTTATTCGTGGGAATACCGGCATTGCGTGCGCTTTCCTTGTCACCGCCAAGGGCAAACACCCAGCTGCCAAGTGGCGAGAAATGCAGGAAAAAGCAGTAGATCACCACAAAGCCGATCCACCAGAAGATCGAAACGTTGAACATGCCGTTGATGAAGGTGCCAAGCAGCGCCTTGGTGGTGGCATCAGGCACGTAGGACACGCTGGTCGAGCCCTTGATCAGCACCGCCATCCCCAGCGTCAGGCCCATCACGGCAAACATGGTGCCGATGGTCGCGATCAGCGAGGGGATCGTTGTGCGCGTCACGATCAGACCGTTCACAAAGCCCACAGCCAGCCCGACAGTCAGCCCGCCTGCAATGCCAAAGATCGATGGCAACCCGTAGTGGCCACACAGCAGCGCAGCCGTCATTGAGGACGCCGGAACCACCGAGCCAACCGACAGATCGAACTCGCCCGAGATCTCGTAGGTGTTCAGGTCCGCGACCGAAGCGTCGAGCTCGAGTCCGCGGTCCCGCGCGATGCGTCGGAGCTTGGTTATGCCGGCCTCCGAGACGTCGACGCCCACCAGCTCGAATCCGGCCTCGGCGAGCGGCAGCATGAGTCGGCCCTCGCCGCACCCGAGATCCATGACGCGAGCCCGGGCGGGCAGCGTCGGCACGAGCTCCAGGATCTCGGGGTTCGGCGGACCGAAC
>JAYZYX010000177.1:0-8655 GCA_036139795.1 Pseudomonadota bacterium
CACGATAGCGGCCACGATGACAGTGATGACGATCGTGACGATGACCGTGATGACGACCGCGATGATGATCGGAACGATGACCACGATGATGATCATGGCAGCGACGATGACAATGATGACGACGAGGATGATGACGACTAAGCTCGGGCCAATCGCTGGCTGTCTTTCTTAAGATCGGAGTAAGTGATGCTGTCTTTGATACGGCATGGTTTGATAGTGCTGATCCTTGCTGGGGTCCCCGTCGGGGCCTCGGCCGATCAGATGGTGGATTCGGTCCTGCGTCAGCTGCGTGAGCAGGGTTTTGACGGATTCGATGTGAGGCGAACCTTGTTGGGGCGTATCCACATCGAGGCCGAAAGTGACGAGTACGAGCGTGAGATCGTGATCAACCCGCGAAGCGGAGAGGTCCTGCGCGATTATGTCGAGCCGCGTAAAAGCGACGACCATACTCCGCATTTGTTGCGCCCTTCTTCGCAGGCAGAACAGGAACGCAGCAGTGACCGCTCGGGCCGTAGCAATGATGACAGCTCGGGAAGCAGCGGCTCTGGCAGTGCTCGTGACGACAGTGATGATCGCGACGACAGAGACGACAGCGATGACCGTGACGATAGTGATGACCGCGATGACAGGGATGACCGCGACGATGACGACGATGAT
This sequence comes from Pseudomonadota bacterium, assembly GCA_036139795.1. GTDB lineage: Bacteria > Pseudomonadota > Alphaproteobacteria > Rhodobacterales > Rhodobacteraceae > Donghicola. Next base: position 658 of record JAYZYX010000177.1, read on the forward strand.
TAATCGGAGGTGATCCGGATATGAGCCGCAGCCGCCTCTTTCTGATCCTCTTGCTGGCCGTACAGGTGTTTTGTGCAGGTTTGTTTCTGTTCAATATGCTGTCGTCGATGCCAGGGTTTCCCTTCGTCGTGCCATGGTCGGTGCATGAAGGGATCGAGATCGGGGCCGCCCTTGGGCTGGTGATTGGGGCTTTTGTCTCGGCCCGTGCTGTGCGGCGGGCGAATGCGGAAAGCCATAAGTTAAAGGGGCAGATCCGTCTGGCTAGTGGTGCCTTTCAAGAGGTGCTGGAAGAGCATTTCGAAGACTGGGGCCTGACGCCCGCCGAGCGGGACGTAGCGACCTTCATGATGAAGGGCCTGTCGATCCCCGAGATCGCCGCCATGCGCGGCACCAGCGATGGCACCGTTAAGGCGCAGTTGAATGCGATTTACCGCAAATCCGGCACATCGGGCCGCCCGCAGTTTCTAGGCCTGTTTATCGAAGAGTTGATGAACGGTGCCGCAGCGGTGCCTGAGGTCGAAGACATCAAGGCCAGCGCTTAGGCGTTCACATCATAAAGCTTCAGAACCTCAAGCGGCACGATGCTGAGCGCGCTTTTGTGGGTGGCGGTCAGGTCTACCATCGGGGCGCAGCCTTCGTCATGGGCCTGCATAAAGCGCGCCGCACAGAGGCACCATTTGTCGCCTTCCTTCAGACCCGGAAAGTGGAAGACGGGGTGAGGTGTACTAAGGTCATTGCCGACGTATTTGCTGAAGGCCAGAAACTCGGCCGTCATGACCGCGCAAACCGTATGGCTGCCGGTGTCCTCGGCGCAGGTGTTGCAGGCCCCGTCACGAAAGAACCCCGTCATTGGCGCGGTCGAGCAAGGGGCAAGCGGGCCGTCCAGAACATTGATCGAAGGGGATTTTTCCATAGTCGTCTCCTTGCAGGTCGCAGACACGACTATAGCGCAGCTTTCCAGCGGGGCGAGCCCTTAGCGGAACTTGTCCGCCAGCTTTTGCAGCGGCGTGCGGGTATCCTCAGGCGTGGGTTCCGGCTTGGCTGGGGCAGGGGCCTTGGACGCGGCCTTAGGGACCTCTGGCGCGGCTTTGGGGGTCTTTGCGCCCCCTTGGTTGCCGGTGCCGCTGCGCGGCGGGTTCACCCGCAGGGCAACCGCGTTCTGGAACTTTGAGGTATCGCCCCGTGCCAGCGCGGGCGCTCCGTCCGAAATGCCGCGCATCATGTCGTCCAGCCAGCCTTGCTCGGCCTTGGCAAAGTCATTCAGCACGTATGAGGCAACCTTGTCCTTGTGGCCCGGATGGCCCACGCCAAGGCGCACACGGCCATAGTCTGCACCGATATGCTGGTGGATCGAGCGCAGTCCGTTGTGACCCGCATGGCCGCCGCCCTGTTTCACCCGCAGCTTGCCGGGGGCAAGATCCAATTCGTCATGGAACACGATCACATCCGCCGGTGTCAGCTTGTAATAGCGCATCGCCTCGCCCACGGACTGGCCCGACAGGTTCATGAAGGTCATCGGCTTGAGCAGGATGGCCCGATCACTGCCAAAACGGCCTTCGCTGACCTCTGCCTGAAAGCGGGGTTTGAAGGGCGGAAAGCCGTGATCCGCGGCGATCTGGTCAATCGCCATGAAGCCGATGTTGTGACGGTTGCCCGCATATTTGGGGCCGGGATTTCCAAGACCGACAAAGAGAAGCATGGGCAGCCCTTCTTGCGCTGGGTGAGTGAACTTGTGGGGTAAATGCCCGTCTTGGCCGCTGGCCGCTACCCCCTGTGCCATAGGGCAGGGGATTGGGTATGAAAAAACGGGGCCGAAAGCGGCCCCGTTTCTACAATGACATGCGCGAAGCGCGAAAGGCTTATGCCTCTGCTTCGGCTGCTTCTTCTTCGTCTTCAGCGGACAGCAGGCCGGCGGGTGCCGAGATGTTCGCGATAACGAAGTCACGGCCGGTGATAACCGGACGGGTGCCTTCGGGCAGTTCGATGTCCGAGATGTGGATGACGTCGCCAATCTGACGGCCTTCCAGGTTCACAACCAGCTTCTCGGGGATGTCGCCTGCGGTGACCATCAGTTCAACGTCGGGACGAACAACGGTCAGCACGCCGCCTTTTTTCAGGCCGGGGCAGGTTTCTTCGTTCTGGAACTCAACGTGGATGAACAGGTTCACGCGCGAGGTGCGACGCAGACGCATGAAGTCAACGTGGGTCGGAAGGTCTTTGACCACGTCACGCTGAACGCCGCGGCAGATAACGCGAACGTCTTCCTGACCTTCGATCTGCAGGTTGAACAGGGTCGAAAGGAAGCGGCCAGCCTTCAGGGCTTTGAACAGCTGGTTGTAGGGGATGTTGATCGGCTGGGGCTCTGCGCCACCACCGTAAACGATACCCGGAACCAGATTGTCGCGACGAGCTTGACGAGCGGCCCCCTTGCCTGTCCCCGTACGTGCTTGGACTTTGAAATCAGGGATTTCACGTGCCATGTTAATTCTCCAAAGCTTGGGCATCCTCCAAGGGTGTATGCCCGATGATCGGCCGCGCGGAGGCGACCTCTTATAAACAGAAGGTCCCGCGTCATGGGACACGGGAACCTCTGGCGCGCGTCATACTGCAAAAGCGCGCGGATGCAAAGACTGCTAGACCGAGAAAAACGCGGTGAATCGCCGGTTTTCAAGGGGATTTGGCTAGGTTTTCGCGGATCACTGGGGCAGCGGCGAATCGTTAGCCGGGGGTGTTCAGATATCCGCCTGCCTGGATCACCTGATTATAGAGGGCATATTCGTCGGCCCGAGCCTCTCTGAACTCGGCTTCCAGATCGGTCGAGATCGGGGTGGGCACCGAGGGCGAGACGTTCTTGCGCGGGATTTTCCCCAGATCGTTGAAGACGTTTCCGAGGAATTCGTTCAGCACATCCGCATGTTCGATGGCAAAGAGGTGATTGACCCCATTGGTGCCTGCATCGTTCTGCAAAAAGGTCATCTGGTTGCCCACGGCGGCATAGGGGGGCGAGTTCTCTTGCAGGGCGGCCCTGATGAACTGCTCAAAGCTGATGCCCTTGGTGCCGTTCTTGTCGCCTTTGGGCAGCCGCGAGCGGTATTTGTACCAGCTGCGCATCAAGTCCAAGGGTTCGCGCATCACGGCCATTGTTTCGGGGCGCAAATCAAAGGCTTTGTCCAGAAAGGGGGCAAAGCTGCGCTGGTATTTGCGCACGTTCATATGCTTCACGGCGGGGCGGCCGCGGAAGATGATGTCGGCTTTGCCTTTGAGAGCGGCATGATACGAGGTGGTGCCGGTCTTGGGCACCGCAAAGAAAATCAGATTGTACTTGCAAAAGACGAGCATGGAAAAACCTTGTTTTTCCCAGTGTTCGCCGCTGGGGAGGTCGATTGTCAAGGGTTCGGGAACAGTGTTGAGCTCAACTGAAAAGCTATGCAGGACTGATTGTTCTCGGAGAAATTAACTTTGTTCTGAATTATTTGTGGCGATGCCACTTGTATCTGAACCTGTACGTCATGAGGGGAGGCGCAAATGAGCAAATTTCTTGGATACGAACTGCAGAAGCCAACGTTCGTATCACCAGAGACAGCGTGGCTGCGTCATGGACCATTTGCTATGTGGCTTGTGGAAGCTCTTCAGCCATCCTCTATTGTTGAGCTGGGTTCACACTACGGCTTTTCTTATTTCTGCTTCTGCGAGGCGGTACAGCAAAATCAGTTGAATGCGAAATGCTATGCTGTGGACACGTGGCAGGGCGACGAGCATGCGGGCAATTACGGGGAAGAAGTTTTCCAGACTGTGAAAGGCCAGAATGAAAACTACGCCGCATTTAGTACTTTGCTGCGTAAGACCTTTGCGGAAGCTCTTAGCGATATTCCGGATGGCAGCGTTGATCTGCTGCATGTTGATGGCCGCCACTTTTACGAAGATGTGAAAGAAGATTTCGAGTCTTGGATTCCGAAGCTATCTCAAAGAGCTGTCGTGCTATTCCACGACACGGAGGTTTACGAAAGGAATTTTGGTGTTTGGAAGTATTGGAGCGAACTGATCGCAAAGCATCAGGGCCTGAACTTTACCTATCAGCACGGGCTGGGGGTGCTGTTTTGGGGGAGTGAACTGCCTGATCCAATCAAGTCATTGAAAGAGCTTTCAAAGTCTGAAGGCGGTGCAAGCGCGGTGAACTCGCTATTTGAACAAGCTGGCGAGACGCTGGCAACTGAAGACGCATGGCGGTTTGTTGTGCGTGGTGCTGAGGTTGGACCCGATGATGTTCATAATCGCGCTTTTATGCTAGCTGACGAAAGCTGGTCTAATCTGGATAAGTTGGGGCGGCTGCCCAAAGAGGCGTTGGTTTTTTCGAGATGGTTCTCGGCGGCGTCACAAGCTCAGGGCAATCTGACCGAGAATTACACTTCGGACTTGGGTATGCACCAAGCTGAGTTCAAAGTGTCTCTACAGAGCGCAGAGATGAGCGCGAAAAAAGTTAGGGCTTTGCAGGAAGAACTGGTTCGTGTGCACAGAAGGCCCGCCCGAGCTGTCTTTGCTAGTGTCGGCTACCGCCTTCTCAAGACGCTTGCGAATGCACCCTTGCCCTTAACCAAGGGAATCCGGGTGCGCTGCGTCGAAGCGGTTCAAAAGCTTGATCCCAAGCGGTTCAGAGCGATCGAGTAAAACCTTCAAGTAGAGGTTTGGGAAAGGGCGCGTAGTTCGCGCCCTTTTGCAGTATCAGGTGGTGTGCCAGCGGCCCTCGAAGTCCTCGGGGATGAGGGTGACTGAGGGGTCGATCTGGTCGATGGTCTGGCGGCCGCAGAGGGCCATAGACGTGTCCAGTTCCTTCTGGATGACTTCCAGTGCTTTGGTGACGCCCGCTTCACCCATGGCGCCGAGGCCGTAGATGTAGGCGCGGCCGATGTGGGCTGCTTTTGCACCCATTGCCAGAGCCTTTAGCACGTCCTGGCCCGAGCGGATGCCGCTATCAATATGCACATCGGTTTTGTGGCCGACAGCGTCCACGATCGGGCGCAGCATACGGATCGAGCTGAGGGCTCCATCCAGCTGGCGGCCGCCGTGGTTCGAGACAACGATGGCGTCGGGTTCCAGTTCGGCAGCGCGCTTGGCGTCCTCGACATCCAGAATGCCTTTCAGGATGACCTTGCCGCCCCACATCTCCATCAGCTTGGCCACCTTGCCCCAGTCGAGAGCGGGGTCGAACTGCTCGGCGGTCCAAGCGGACAGGGACGAGGTGTCGGTAACGCCTGATGCGTGGCCAACGATGTTGCCGAAGACGCGGCGCTTGGTTTGCAGCATCTCAAGGCCCCAAGCCCATTTGGTGGCAAGGTTGGCGATGGATTTGGGGGTCAGCTTCGGCGGGGCCGAGAGGCCGTTCTTCAGGTCTTTGTGGCGCTGGCCAAGGATTTGCAGGTCAAGCGTGATCACCAGCGCCGAGCATTTGGCGGCTTTGGCGCGTTCGATCAGGCGTTTGGTGTAGTCTATGTCCTTCATGGTGTAGAGCTGGAACCAGAAGGGTTTTTCGGTGTTCTCGGCCACATCCTCGATCGAGCAGATCGACATGGTGGAGAGGGTGTAGGGGACGCCGAATTTGCCTGCAGCGCGGGCGGCCAGAATTTCGCCATCCGCGTGCTGCATGCCGGTCATGCCGACGGGGGACAGGGCCAACGGCATGGTGGCTTCCTGTCCGATAATCTGGGTTTTCTGGCTGCGGCCCGTCATGTCTACGGCCACGCGCTGGCGAAGGCGGATCTTGTCGAAATCAGTGACGTTTTCGCGGAAGGTCTGTTCGGTCCAGCTGCCGCTTTCGCAGTAATCAAAGAACATCCGCGGGGCGCGGCGTTCGTGGATTTTTTTCAAATCCTCGATGCAAGTGATGACAGGCATTACAAATCGCTCCAATTGGTATGGAAGTTTTACCAATCGGGGCGATTTGGGGCAAGGCTATTTCTTGGACCCTGCGTAAGGTTCTGTGATGGCGTCGTGATCGACCAAATTCCAAGGCAGGCCCTGATTGCGGAAGATGCGCTTTTGCTGGTTCGGATAATCGCCCACATCATGGGCCAGACGCTGACCGACCACGATACAGCGCAGGGTTTCATTGCCTGTGTTGGTGATGCCGTGGGGCAAGCCACCGGCGCGGTAGCCGATGAAATCGCCGGGGCCGATGGGATGGGCCTCATCTCCGATATAGGCGGTCGCATTGCCCGCTAAGACGTAGACGCATTCATCTTCGAAGTAGTGGACATGGAATTCGGTGGTGTCAAAGCCGGGTTCGACCTCGATGATGTGGAACCCAAGGCCGGTTAGGCCGGTGAGATCGCCAAGGCTTTTGTTTACCCGTTGGGCATTAGGGTTCAGGAAGTGGGTTTTGTGCAGCCCCTCCATGCTGGCAATCTCATCTGCGCGCAGGATGTAGGTGTCTTGGGTCATGCCGGCCTCTTCAATGCTCAAACCTATGGGCTGGATCGTACAAGGGGGCAGCGGACACGCCTAATTATATTGGCGTGAGAAAGTGTTTCAGCGCAGCTTGCCGGAAACGAAAAAGAGGCCCTGCGGGCCTCTTTGCGTGTCTTGGATATTGTCTGTTCGCTCAGGCGGCGTGGGCGCCGTCAGCCAGCGATTTGACGAAGGTGGCGATGTCTTCGACCGACTTGCCCTCAGCGATCTGGTTCACGATGGCGCTGCCTACAACGGTGCCGTCCGCGATGCCTGCGATGGATTTCGCGGTCTCGGGCGATTTGACGCCAAAGCCGACGATGATCGGCAGGTCGGTCTGGGATTTGATGCGGGCAACCTCGGGGGCGACGGTGGCGGCGTTCGCCTCGGCTGCGCCGGTGATGCCGGTGATCGAGACATAGTAGACAAAGCCACTGGTGTTCTGCAGCACTTTGGGCAGACGCTTGTCATCGGTGGTCGGGGTCGCAAGGCGGATGAAGTTGATGCCTTTCGCCTGCGCGGGGATGCACAGTTCTTCGTCTTCTTCGGGGGGCAGGTCGACGATGATCAGGCCGTCAATGCCAGCCTCGACCGCGTCATCCAGGAACTTGTCCACGCCGCGGTTATAGATGGGGTTGTAGTAGCCCATCAGCACGATCGGGGTGGTGCTGTCGTCTTTGCGGAACTCTCGCGCCATTTGCAGGGTCTTTTCCAGCGTCATCCCGCCAGCAAGGGCGCGCTGACCGGCCAACTGGATGGTCGGGCCGTCTGCCATGGGATCGGTAAAGGGCACGCCCAGTTCGATGACGTCCACGCCCGCGGCTGGAAGGGCCTTCATCACTTCCAGAGATTTGTCATAATCGGGATCGCCGCCCATGATGTAGGCTACGAAGCCTTTCTTGTTCTGCTCTTTGAGTGCAGCGAACTTTGCGTCGATCCGAGTCATATGCGTACTTCCGTCCCTGTGTTGACTGGGAAGGTGTTGCGCAGATGGGGGCGGGGGTCAAGGTGTCGGAGGGGCTTGGACGCGCCAGTTTTTAACCATGAGGCACGTTCCAGCGAGATTGCGACGCTTTCGGGCGCGTTTGCGATTGACGCGGGGGGCGGGCGTCAGCCTGCCTATACGGAAAAGACCATGCCACGCTGGTCGCGGGAAGAGGTGGACAGCTTTTGCGGTCAGCTTGCGGATATCCCTCCGAACCAGCGTTAAATCCGCAGTTCAAAGGGCGGGCAGGGGCTTTCCCGTCTGCCCGCTCTTGACCCGTGCCCCCAAGACACCCTAGATGCCCCCGATCAAGCACAAGGAGCGCCGCATATGGGCTTTAAAATGGGGATCGTGGGTCTGCCGAACGTGGGCAAGTCCACTCTGTTCAACGCACTGACCAAGACCGCAGCGGCGCAGGCGGCGAACTTTCCGTTCTGCACCATCGAGCCCAACGTGGGCGAAGTGGGTGTTCCCGATGCGCGTCTGGACAAGCTGGCCTCGATTGCCGGCTCGAAAGAAATCATCCCGACCCGCATGACCTTTGTGGACATCGCCGGTCTGGTGAAGGGCGC
>JAYZYX010000178.1:0-3108 GCA_036139795.1 Pseudomonadota bacterium
CTGTCCAGTCAGGCGCAGGCGCTGGCCGAGGCGGTGTCGTTCTTCAAGACCAAGGATATCGATCTTCCCACCGATCTGGCTGACTTCAATGTTGTTGGTGCATCGGCGGGCGAGACTGAGGACGCTGTGACGGCCGAGGTTGCACGCGCCACCGCAGCCAATTCCCGATCAGAAATCATAGAGGTGGTCGATATGCCCGCACCCGATGCGCGCGGGAACGATGGCAACAAGTCCAAGGATTTCAGCTTCAATCTTGATTGATCCCACAAGCCCCCCGCGTGGGCAGTCAGATTGAAAAGGCAGCACCGGAGCGATCCGGTGCTGCCTTTAACGTTTTCGGGCTATGTGGCCGCTGTTCAGGCCGCAGTGACGCGCACGGCGGCGAATTTGAACTCGGGGATTTTGCCGTAGGGATCCAATGCAGGGTTGGTCAGCACATTGGCCGCGGCCTCCACATAGGCAAAGGGCACAAAGACCATATCGGGTGACACAGCGCGGTCCGAACGGGCCAGCAAAGTGATGCTGCCGCGACGGGTTTCCAGCGTGACCTTGCCGCCTTCCACAACGCCAAGCTTGCGCAAGGTTGACGGGTGGAGCGAGCAGTTTGCCTCGGGCTCGATCGCGTCCAGAACGGTGCTGCGACGGGTCATCGATCCGGTGTGCCAATGCTCTAGCTGGCGGCCCGTGGTCATGATCATCGGGTAATCCGCATCGGGGGCCTCATCCGGTGCGATCACATCGGCAGGGGTAAACCGTGCCCGCTGGTTCGCACGGGGGAAGCCGTCGCCGAACACAATCGCTTGACCCGGGTCCGTGGGCGAGAGGCTGGGATAGGTGACGGCATTCTCACCGGCCAGACGGTCCCATGTGATGTTGTCCAGCGACTTCATCCCTTGCTTCATCTCGGCAAAGACTTCGCTGGGATGGGTATAGGTCCAGTCCAGACCCAGCTTTTGCGCCAGCGCGACGGTGATGGCCCAATCCTCACGCGCCTCACCCGGCGGGGCGTCGGCGGCGCGGCCCATCTGGACCTGACGGTTGGTGTTGGTGACGGTGCCGTTCTTTTCATAGAACGCTGCGGCGGGCAGGACTACGTCGGCGTAGTTGGCGGTCTCGGTCAGGAAGATGTCCTGCACCACAAGGCATTCCAGTTTGGCCAGCGCTTCGCGTGCGTGGGTCACATCGGGGTCGGACATTGCGGGGTTTTCCCCCAGCACATACATCCCCTTGATGTCGCCCGCATGGACCGCATCCAGAATCTCGGTCACGGTCAGGCCTTTTTCGGCGCTGAAGTCCTCGGTCCCCCAGATCTTGTTAAAGTGGCCGCGGATCTTGTCATCCGTTACGCTTTGGTAGTCGGGCAGGAACATGGGGATCAGGCCCGCGTCGGACGCGCCCTGCACGTTGTTCTGTCCGCGCAGGGGGTGCAGACCGGCACCCGGCTTGCCCACGTTGCCCGTCATCAAGGCCAGCGAGATCAGGCAGCGCGAATTGTCCGTGCCGTGGATATGCTGCGACACGCCCATGCCCCAGAAGATCATCCCCGCCTCGGCAGTCGCGAAATCGCGGGCAACCGTGCGAATGGTCTGCGCGTCAATGCCGCACACCTCAGCCATCTTTTCAGGGGCAAAGCCGGCAAGGTGCTGCTTTTCGGCCTCCCAGTTTTCGGTGTGCTGGTCGATGTAGCTTTGATCGTAAAGCCCTTCTTCGACGATCACGCACATGATCGCATTGAGAAGAGCAACGTCAGTGCCGGGCCGGAACTGGACCATATGTTCGGCGTGGCGCTTCATTGCGGTGCCGCGCGGGTCCATGATGATCAGCTTGCCGCCGCGCTTGGCGAACTGCTTGAAGTAGGTGGCGGCGACGGGGTGGTTCTCGGTCGGGTTTGAGCCGATGACGATCGCCACATCCGCATTCTCGATCTCATTGAAGGTGGCGGTGACGGCACCGCTGCCCACGTTTTCCATCAGTGCTGCCACCGAAGAGGCGTGGCACAGGCGGGTGCAGTGGTCCACGTTGTTGTGGCCAAAGCCCTGACGGATCAGCTTTTGGAACAGATAGGCCTCTTCGTTGGTGCATTTGGCGCTGCCGAAACCGGCGACGCTGCGACCCCCGTTTGCGGATCGCAGACCACCTAGGCCACCTGCGGCAGCATCCAGCGCCTCTTCCCAGGTGGCCTCGCGGAAGTGGGTGAAGGGGTTGGCAGGGTCCACGGCCATCTCTTTGGGCGCGCCCTCTAGGCGGATCAGCGGCTTGGTCAGGCGGTGGGGGTGGTGGATGTAGTCATAGCCAAAGCGGCCTTTCACACACAGTCGCCCTTCGTTGGCGGGACCGTTGATGCCTTCAACGAATTTCACCTTGCCGTCTTTCAGCTTCAGGCTGACCTGACAGCCAACCCCGCAGAAGGGGCAGACTGATTGTACTTCGCTGTCAAAGTCTTTGCTGTTGCCCTGCTGATCTGCATCCAGAACCGTGGCGGGCATCAGTGCGCCGGTGGGGCAGGCCTGAACGCATTCGCCGCAAGCCACGCAAGAGCTTGCGCCCATGTCGTCATCCAGATCGAAAACAGGGTAGGCGTCATGACCGCGCCCGCCCATGCCGATCACATCGTTCACCTGCACCTCACGGCAGGCGCGTACGCACAGGCCGCACTGGATACACGCATCAAGGTTCACGCGCATGGCAACGTGGCTGTCGTCCAGCAGAGGAATGCGCTCTGCCTCAAGGGTGGGAAAGCGGCTTTCGCTGACGTTTTGCGCCTCGGCCATGTCCCACAGGTGGCTGCCTGCGTCATGGGCGGCGTCACGCTCGGGCTGGTCAGCCAGCAGCAGTTCCATCACCAAGGCGCGGGATTTCACAGCCCGTTCGCTGTCGGTTTTGACGGTCATTCCGTTCGACGGGTTCCGGCAGCAGGACGCCGCCAAGGTCCGCTCGCCATCAATCTCGACCACGCAGGCGCGGCAGTTGCCGTCGGGGCGATAGCCGGTCTGGGGCTTGTGGCAGAGGTGCGGAATGGTCTTGCCGTGGCGCTGTGCGACCTCCCAAATGGTTTCGCCGTCAACAGCGGTGACTTCCTGCCCGTCCAGCGTGAAGGTGACCTGTTCG
>JAYZYX010000179.1:0-28266 GCA_036139795.1 Pseudomonadota bacterium
TGAGCGCTTTGGTCAAGGCGCAGCCCGCCGTTGGCCTGTGGCAGGAACAGCGCCCTGTGCCGGAAATCGGCCCCGATGACGTGCTGATCCGCATCAAGAAGACCGGCATCTGCGGCACCGATATTCACATCTGGAACTGGGATGAATGGGCGCAAAAGACTATTCCCGTCCCGCTGGTTACCGGCCACGAATTCGCCGGTGAGATCGTGGATATGGGCCGCAACGTGGAAGGCCTGTCTATCGGCCAGCGGTGCAGCGGCGAAGGGCATCTGATCGGCAAAACCAGCCGCCAAAGCCGCGCGGGCCGGTTCCACTTGGACCCCGAAACGCGGGGCATCGGGGTGAACGAACAGGGTGCTTTTGCGGAATACCTGCGCTTGCCCGCCTTTAACGTGGTGCCCCTGCCTGATGAGATCAGCGACGACATCGGCGCGATCCTTGATCCGCTGGGGAACGCTGTTCACACCGCGCTTAGCTTTGATCTGTTGGGCGAGGACGTGCTGGTCACCGGCGCCGGTCCCATCGGGATCATGGCGGCCGCCGTGGCCCGCCACGCTGGCGCGCGTCATGTGGTGATCACCGATGTGAATGCGGACCGTCTGGCGCTGGCAGGGCAGGTGGCTGATGTTACCCCCGTAAACGTGGCTGAAGAAGATCTGAAAGACGTGATCGCCCGCCTCAAGATGAAGCAAGGCTTTGATGTGGGCCTAGAGATGTCGGGCAACCAGCAGGCACTGGATCAGATGGTCGAGGCGCTTGTGATGGGTGGACGAATTGCTCTGCTAGGTATTCCGCCGGGCAAAAGCCCCGTGGACTGGTCGCGCATTGTCTTCAAGGCCATCACGATTAAGGGGGTCTATGGCCGCGAGATTTTCGAGACTTGGTACAAGATGATCGCCATGCTCCAGAACGGTCTGGATGTGAGCCGCGTGATCACCCACCGCTTTGGTAAGGACGATTACGCCGAGGCGTTCGAGATCATGCGGAGCGGCAAGTCGGGCAAGATCGTTCTGGATTGGACCTAACAAACAAAACTGCAACTTAGCTTTTGCTATCTAAAGTGTGTACGCCGAACGAGGTATATGGCAGGATTTAAAGGTAAGTTTTCAGCTCACATTTATAAGCCGCCACTTAGTGTTGTATCGGTTTGGCCACACGGTCTGTCGTAAGCCGTAAATGGCTCGTTAAAAAACGGGGTGTCCGGTTGGGCACCCCGTTTCCATGTCTTCAGGCAGGTGTCACAGGCCGACGGCCGTTGGGGGTCAGCTCCCACACTTCGCGGCCTTCAATCACCACAACAGAGATGGGTCCGCCATAGGCGGCACCCGTGTCGATGTTCAGACGGTTGCCGTAGTGGGTGATTTCATCCAGATGTGTGTGCCCGTGGACGATCAACGGACCAAAGCTGTCATGGTGGTCGTGAAAGTCCTTCCGGATCCAGACCAGATCATCCTGCACCTGTGCATCCAGCGCCACATTGGGGCGCACGCCTGCGTGGCAGAAGTAAAGATCACCGACCCAGTGATACTCTTTCAAGCTGGTGATGAACTCCAGATGGGCGGCGGGGACTTTGGCGCGGCCCTCGGCGTGAATCTCGGCCACGGGACGGTCATCGGACACATCCACCCCGTAGGAGGCCAGCGTCTTGCGCCCCCCGATGTTGATGTTCAGCATCAGCCAGTGCAGATCGTCGCGCAACGGATCGCTTTGCTCTTCCTCTTGCAGAAAGTGCCACATCATCCGGTCATGGTTGCCAAGGATGTTGATCCACGGACGGCCCTCGGTTTGACCTGCGATCATGTATTCCAGCACGCCGTTCACATCGGGTCCGCGATCCGCGAAATCGCCCAGATGTACGACGGGCGCAGCGTGATCACCGGTCAGAGCGCGGTCAGCCTCGATCAGTGCATGGACGCCCTGCAACTTGTCCAGATGCCCGTGAATATCCCCGATGGCGTAATGACGCATAAACAGTCTCCGAATAAAAAAGCCTGCCGCATCGCTGCGACAGGCCTGTGTTAACACGCTCTTCCGACGATTACTTGACGTCGAATTGAAGCGGCTTGACCTGCTTGAACTTGCCGGTTGCTTTCAGCGCAGCAACGACATCCGCTTCGATCGGAGCATCGACGTAGAGCACTGCGATGGCTTCCGCACCCGATGCCTTACGGCCCAGGGTAAAGTTCGCGATGTTCACGCCGTTGTCGCCCAGAACGCCACCCAAGGTGCCGATGATGCCCGGTACGTCGTCGTTGGTGGTGTAGAGCATGTGCTCGCCGATCTCGGCGTCGATGTTGATGCCTTTGATCTGGATGAAGCGCGGCTTGCCGTCGCTGAAGACGGTACCAGCGATCGAACGTTCAAAGTTCTCGGTGACGACGGTCACTTTGATGTAGCCTTCAAACGCGCCCGACTTGTCCTGAGTGGTGGTCGAGATCTGCACGCCACGCTCTTTCGCGATGACGGGAGCCGAAACCATGTTCACGTCAGGGTTGGTCGCCTGCATGATGCCAGCCACAACAGCCGAGGTCAGCGCGGCGGTGTTCATGCTGGCCGAAACGCCATCGTACAGAACGTTGATCGCTTTGATCGGATCGTCGGTCATCTGGCCGATGAACGCACCTTCGTGACCTGCCAGCTCGATCCACGGACCCATGACCTTGGCTTCTTCAGCGGTGATCGAGGGCATGTTCAGCGCGTTCTCAACAGCGCCGGTCAGCAGGTAGTTCGACATCTGCTCTGCGACCTGAAGGGCCACGTTTTCCTGTGCTTCGGTGGTCGACGCGCCCAGGTGAGGGGTGCAGACCACGTTGGGCAGGTTGAACAGAACGTTGTCGACTGCGGGCTCAACCGCGAACACGTCGAAGGCAGCGCCAGCAACGTGGCCCGACTTCAGCAGTTCTGCCAGAGCTTCTTCGTCCACCAGACCGCCGCGGGCACAGTTGATGATGCGCACGCCGGGCTTGGTTTTCGCCAGGTTCTCTTTCGACAGGATGTTGCGGGTGCCGTCGGTCAGCGGAACGTGCAGCGTGATGAAGTCCGAACGCTTCAGCAGCTCTTCCAGCTCGACTTTCTCGACCTGCATTTTCTCGGCTTTTTCTTCCGACAGGAAGGGGTCAAACGCGATGACCTTCATCTTCAGGCCACGGGCGCGGTCGCACACGATGCCACCGATGTTGCCTGCGCCGATGACGCCAAGGGTCTTGCCGGTCAGCTCGACGCCCATGAACTTGGACTTTTCCCACTTGCCCGCGTGGGTCGATTCCGACGCCTCGGGGATCTGACGCGCAACTGCGAACATCATGGCGATGGCGTGCTCGGCGGTGGTGATCATGTTGCCGAAAGGGGTGTTCATAACGATCACGCCGTGCTTCGAGGCAGCTTCTTTGTCCACGTTGTCGGTGCCGATACCGGCGCGGCCGACGACCTTCAGGTTGGTGGCTTTTTCCAGCAGGGCTGCGGTCACTTTGGTGGCCGAACGGATGGCCAGACCATCGTAGTTGCCGATGATTTCGGCCAGCGCGTCTTTGTCTTTACCCAGCTTGGGCATGAAATCCACGTCAATGCCGCGATCACGGAAGATCTGAACTGCGGTTTCGGACAGGCTATCGGATACGAGAACTTTGGGAGCCATTTTGATGGTCCTTTGATCTGAGAATTCTATGGGGAAGGTCGGGGGCGTCACAGCGCCCCCGTAGGGAAAGGCTTAGGCTTGCGCTTCGATTTCTGCTTCGAAGGCCCACTCCAGCCAAGGCATCAGAGCCTCGACGTCGGCGGTTTCCACGGTGGCACCGCACCAGATGCGCAGACCGGCAGGCGCGTCACGGTATGCACCGATGTCCAGCGCAACGCCTTCTTTTTCCAGACGCTTGGCAACCGCTTTCGCGAAGACAGCGCCGTCCTTGATGCGATCGTCGGTGAACTTCAGGCAGACCGAAGTGTTGCTGCGGGTTTCCGCCACTTCTGCCAGGTTCGCGATCCAGTCTTTCTGGTCGCAGAAGTCAAAGATGACCTTTGCGTTTGCATCCGCACGATCCTGCAGCGCCTTCAGGCCGCCGATCTCACGGGCCCAGTTCAGGGCAACCAGATAGTCCTCAACCGCCAGCATCGAGGGGGTGTTGATGGTCTCGCCCACGAAGATGCCTTCGATCAGCTTGCCGCCTTTGGTCATGCGAAAGATCTTCGGCAGGGGCCATGCAGGGGTGTAGCTTTCCAGACGCTCAACAGCGCGGGGCGACAGGATGATGATGCCGTGTGCGCCTTCGCCGCCCATGACTTTCTGCCACGAGAAGGTGGTCACATCCAGCTTCGCCCAGTCCAGATCCTGCGCGAACGCAGCCGAGGTGGCGTCACAGATAGTCAGACCTTCGCGGTCAGCCGCGATCCAGTCAGCGTTGGGCACGCGGACACCGGCAGTGGTGCCGTTCCAAGTGAACACAACGTCCGTGTTGAAATCGACGGTCGCCAGATCGGGCAGCAGGCCGTAATCAGCGGTACGGACTTCGGCATCCAGCTTCAGCTGTTTGACAACGTCAGTCACCCAGCCCGAACCAAAGCTTTCCCATGCCAGCATGGTCACTTTGCGGGCACCCAGCATCGACCAAAGCGCCATTTCGACGGCGCCGGTGTCAGAGGCAGGCACGATACCGATACGGTAGTCGGCAGGAACCCCCAGCAGCTCGCGGGTTTCTTCGATGGCAGCCTTCAGTTTGGCTTTGCCAACGGCAGCGCGGTGCGAACGGCCCAGTGCGGCGTCCGACAGCATATCCAGCGAGAATGTGGGGATTTTGGCGCAGGGGCCAGAAGAAAAACGCGGGTTTGCCGGCCGCGTTGCCGGTTGTGCGATAGCCATTGCTGGTACCCTTCCAGATAATCGCCTCTCGTTGGGGAGAGGTGTCCCGCCGACGCAGATACGGGGCTTCGCGGGCTTTCACAATAGCCATTTTGTCGCTATAGCGCCGCTTGAGACCCCAAATACGACGCTCCGTGTCTTCTATAGGAAACTTCCCCCATGTACGTGGCAACGCTTCTGACAAATCCCGCCAATCCTGCGCTCCAGCCTGTGCAGGTCGATTCGCTGCGCAACGCATGGGGCGGTGGCGACATCCAGTGGCTGGCACCCGATGTCGCGGCCGAGTTTGCCTTGGACACTTTGCCTGACAATCAGTGGGATGTTTGGGCGGACCTACAGGACCAAGGCGTTGATCTGGTGATCCTGCCCGTCGAAGGCCGCCGCAAGAAGATGCTGCTGGCCGATATGGACAGCACCATGATCCAGCAGGAATGCATCGATGAGTTGGCCGATGAGGCGGGCGTCGGTGAGCGTGTGAAAGACATCACCGCCCGCGCCATGAACGGCGAGCTGGACTTTGAAGGTGCCCTGACTGAACGTGTGGGCCTGCTGAAAGGTCTGCCGGAAAACGTGATCGACAAGGTTCTGGCCGAACGCATCACCTTCATGCCCGGTGGTCGCGAATTGCTGGCCACCATGAAGGCGCAGGGCGGCTATTGTGCGCTGGTGTCGGGGGGCTTTACCGCTTTTACCGCGAAAGTGGCGGCAGAACTGGGCTTTGACGAAAACCGTGCCAACACGCTGATTGCCGCAGATGGCGCACTGACTGGCGATGTGGGTCGCCCGATTCTGGGCCGCGAAGCCAAGGTGCAGGCGCTGGAAGAAATCTCGGCCCGTCTTGGCATCACCGAGGCCGATGTGGTCGCCGTCGGCGATGGCGCGAACGATCTGGGCATGTTGGGCCGCGCGGGCTTTGGTGTTGCCCTGCACGCGAAACCCTCGGTCGCGGCACAATGCGATATCCGCATCAATCACGGTGATCTGACGGCGCTGCTTTATATTCAGGGCTACAGCCGCGACGAATTCGTCGCCTAAGCGCTGCACTTCATTCAGATCAAGGCGAATCACGCGTGACCGGCTAGGCTGGCCACGCGTTTTTCTTTTGCTCAGGTCTTTTTTGAAGGAAGCATCAATGCCCAAATTTCTCTTCGTCTATCATGGGGGCGAACAGCCCGGATCGCCCGACGAAGCGGTCAACACCATCAAGGCATGGAACCGCTGGGTCGCCCATCATCCGGGTGTGTGGATCGATGAAGGCTTTCCAGTCGGCCAGTCCCATACTGTCTCGGCTAATGGAACGGTTCCGAACGGTGGTGAGAATCCAGCTATGGGCATCTCCGTTATTGAGGTCGCAACATTGGATGAGGCTTTGGACATCGCCAGTGGTTGCCCGATGCTTTCCATGGGCGGCTCGGTCGAGGTGGCCGAGGCCCATGAGATCCCCGAAATCAGCGGTAGTGAATAAACAAAACATGTGCAGGCGCGATTAGCGCCTGCTCCGCTGGATTAAGGTAAACGGCTCAGGACAAGAGATGCGCGGCGGGGCGGATGATGCCGGTCTCGATCCCGCGCCAGTTCTTTTGCACTGCGTTCATACGCTTCAGCACCGCCGGATCATTGGCGTCCAGAATTCCCAGCCGAACCATCAGCGCCGAAATCGCGCATTCCGCGCCGCGGGTACCGCCATCCACCACTTTCAGCGCGATGCCGAAACCGGTTTCGGGAATCATCCCCACGAACACCGCCTCTGCGCCTGTCTTCAGCGCGGCGCGGCCCGCTGCCGCACCCATCAGTTCGGTGCAGGCGCGTCCTGTGCCCGCCACCAGTTCGGGGTGGGTGATCATGGCCTGCACCAGACGGCTCTGGGCCTCGGCCCGCACGCCGCTGCGGGTATGGGCGCTGGCAAAGGACGCCATCGCCCGCGCCAGCCCGTGAACGCTGGTTGCAAAATTCGGGGCCGAGCATCCGTCGATGCCGTAGCAGGGGCTGTCCATGCCCGTGACCTCTTCAAAGGCCGTCTTACAGGCGGCTTGGACCGGATGATCCACCTCGACATACTCGGCCCCCGCGCCAAGGTGCCGGTTCAGGGTCAGAAACCCCGCATGTTTCCCCGAGCAGTTGTTGTGCAATTGGCAAGGCGCCTCTCCGTTCAACAAAAGCGTTCTTCGGGTTTCTGTATGCGTGGGTTGCTGGACGCCACAGCGAAAATCGCTCTCGCTCAGGCCAAGACCTTCGATCCAGTCGGCCACGCGGGTGGTGTGCTGCGCCTCGCCGCTGTGAGAGGCACATGAAAGCGCAAGTTGCGGAACGCCAAGGCCCGCCGCGTCTGCTGCGCCGGATTCCACAAGAGGCAAAGCCTGAATCATCTTGGCCGAACTGCGGGGATAGATGATGGTGTCAGGGTTGCCACAGGCCCATACGATCTGGCCTGAACTGTCGCAGATAACTGCATGACCCGTATGAAGGCTTTCCAATAGATCGCCGCGCCACAGTTCGGCCAGAGGGGCAGGATTTGACATAGGTTCACGTCTCCGTAGGGTCTTGGCAGAAAGCCGCCTTAGGGGCTTTATCCTGCATGATGTTTTACGTTACAGTCCGTCCGTCGAGATGAAAATGATCCCGTGGCACGAGGTGCCAAGACCTCGATAATCGGGATCACGGGAAGAGGCATGACAGCTCGGAGGCTGGACGTATGAAGGCATTGGTTGCGCGTGGGCTTGCAGCTGCACTGGTATCGATGATCGCTGTAGGCGCAACTGCGCAAGAGACGTCGAACAATCAGGTTGCAGTGATGCAGGATTGGAACGTCTTTGAAGGACAGGATCCCCGCGAATGTTGGGCCGTTTCGGTGCCCAAAGAAACTGTAAACACCAAAGACGGCCGCGTCGTTTCGGTGTCGCGCGGTGAAATCCAGCTGATGGTGTTCTTCCGTCCTGCCCAAAGCGTTGCGCAGCAGGTTGCCTTTACCGGCGGCTATCCGTTCCGTGACGGCTCCGAAGTGGGTCTGACCGTGGACGGCACCAACTTCCCCATGTTCACCCAAGGTGAATGGGCATGGCCCGCGAACCCCGCAGATGACGCAAAGATCGTTGCCGCAATGAAACGCGGCGCGAATGCGACTCTGGTGGGTGTGTCCAGCCGTGGCACCCAGACCAAAGACACCTTCTCGCTGACCGGCTTTACCGCTGCGGTCGACGACGCTCAAAAGCGCTGCGCCCAGTAAGCAGCCAGACGCATACCTGACATGACAGGGGCCGGACGCAGGCGCGTTCGGTTCCTTTTGTGTTTTTCTAACGAATCCGCTATACGCCGCGCTCAGCCCAAAGGATGAACGCTCATGACGGCCTCTGCACCGATCACTCAAGACGTACTGACCATGCCCCGCAAACTGCCCGAGGGTGGCAAGACCAATCTGGTCGGCCTGACCCGCGACGGTCTGCGCGATGCGCTGCTGGCCATCGGCACGCCGGAAAAGCAGGCCAAGATGCGTGTGAACCAGATCTGGCAGTGGATCTATCAGTGGGGCGTGCGCGACTTTGACGCGATGACCAATCTGGCCAAGGGCTACCGCGCCCAGTTGGACGAGAATTTCGTCATCGAAATCCCCGAGGTGGTCAGCAAGCAGGTGTCGCTGGATGGCACGCGCAAATATCTAGTGCGCATCGCCGGCGGCCATGAGGTTGAGGTGGTCTACATCCCCGAAACCGATCGCGGCACGCTTTGCGTCAGCTCTCAGGTGGGCTGTACACTGACCTGTTCGTTCTGCCACACCGGCACGCAGAAGCTGGTGCGCAACCTGACCGCGGGCGAGATTGTCGGCCAGATCATGATGGCCCGTGACGATCTGGGCGAATGGCCCAAACCCGGTGAGCCTGCGGGCGAACGTCCGCGTCTGCTGTCGAACATCGTTCTGATGGGCATGGGCGAGCCCCTGTATAACTTTGACAACGTGCGTGACGCGATGAAGATCGCTATGGATGGCGAAGGCATCAGCCTGAGCCGCCGCCGCATCACCCTGTCCACCAGTGGCGTTGTCCCCGAGATCGCCAAGACCGCCGAAGAGATCGGCTGTCTGCTGGCCGTCAGCTTCCACGCCACCACCGATGAGGTCCGCGACAAGCTGGTGCCCATCAACAAAAAGTGGAATATCAAGGAACTGCTTGAGGCCCTGCGCGCCTATCCCAAGCTGTCCAACAGCGAGCGGATTACCTTTGAATACGTGATGCTGAAGGACGTGAACGACACCGACGCGGATGCCCGCCGTCTGGTCAAGCTGATCCAGGGCATCCCTGCCAAGATCAACCTGATCCCCTTCAACGAATGGCCCGGCTCGCCCTACCAGCGTTCGGACTGGGAGCGGATCGAAAGCTTTGCCGACATTATCTACAAAGCCGGTTACGCCAGCCCTATCCGCACTCCGCGCGGTGAGGACATCATGGCCGCCTGTGGCCAGTTGAAATCGGCAACCGAACGCGCCCGCAAATCGCGCGCGCAGATCGAAGCCGAAACCAAAGCCGGTTAATCGGGAACCAAAAGCGCCTCTTGCCCGTTGGGCGGGGAAAAGAGGCGCTTATGACGTTCGACTATACTCCCCTTCCTGTCCCCACTGACTGCAATGGCAATCCGCGCCGGATTGGCGTGGAGATCGAATTTGGTGGCCTGCCCGAAGATGAGGCCGCCCGAGTTCTGGCCCAGACCTATGGAGGTCAGGCGCAGCTTGAGAAAGATCCGATCTGGGTCGTGGAAGGCAGCCGTCTTGGCGATTTTGAGGTCTATCTGGACGTCTTTTTCCGCAACGCCGAGAAAAGCGCGCTGCGTGATCTGGGCCTGAAAGTGGGCCGCGAGGTGATCCCTGTCGAAGTGGTCACCGAACCTTTGAGCTTCGATCAGATGCAACAACTGGACCGCGGCCTTCAGGCTCTGCGCAAGGCTGGTGCAAAGGGCAGCGGTGACGGCATTCTTTACGGGTTCGGCATCCACCTGAATGTGCAGTCCGAAAGTCTGGATGTGGACAGCATCCTACGCCCTCTGCTGGCCTTTGCGATGATCGAGGACTGGATGCGCAAGGCGATGCCCATTGACGGCTCGCGCCAGATCATCCCGTTTACCGAGGCCTATCCGACCCGTTTGGTCTCTGACCTGATCGATCTGGGCGATGCACCTTCCGCAGATCAGTTGGTCGAGACCTATCTGACCCATTGCCCTGACCGGAACCGTGGGTTGGATATGCTGCCCTTGTTGATGGAGGCCTATCCGGACAAGGTCACCGCCATCCTTGGTGCCTCAAAAGCGAACGAGATTAACGCCCGCCCCACGTTCCATTTCCGCCTGCCGGACTGTCTGATCGATGATCCAGAATGGTCTTTGGCCAAGGAATGGCACCGCTGGTGGCTGGTTGAAAAGATCGCCGGTGATCCCGCTTTGATGGCGCGTTTGCGTCACGAATGGAAAGAGAACCACGGCAAGATCACCTTGCTTCGGAGCACTTGGGCGGATCGCTGTGGTGAGATTCTGGATGAGGCGGGGCTGGTCCCTGAAACCGTATGAGCCGACCTGTGATCGCTGTCACGACCTCGAACCGGTCGGGATGGCGGATATTCCCGTTGATCGCCTTGAACGTCTGGATTGCTGGAGGCCGTGCCGTGCGCTGGGGAGCGGGGCGCGATGCCCCCTTGGATCAGGTGCATGGGGTGATCATTGGCGGCGGCGATGATATCTCGCCCGATTTGTATGGCGGCAAGATCGTGACCTCGGCCCGTTTGGACGCTGAAAGGGACGCGTTGGAGCGTGGCTTGGTCACGCGGTGTCAGCAGATCGGAATGCCGGTGATGGGGATTTGCCGTGGCAGCCAGATGATCAACGTCGCCAGAGGCGGCACCCTGCATCAGGATGCCTATGGGGTCTTCAAGGCCAGCAGGAAGTTCTACACCATCCTGCCCCGCAAAGAGGTTCTGGTCTGTGATGACACACGGTTGGCGCATATCGCGGGGACGAAACCGATGACGGTGAACGCCCTGCATTCGCAGGCGGTTAATCGGGTCGGAGACGGGTTGCGCGTGGCGGCCCGCGATGAGGGCGGGATGATCCAAGCGGTGGAAAGCGTGACCGAACCCTTTGCCTTGGGCGTCCAGTGGCATCCCGAGCATCTGTTCTACGCCCGCCGCCAGCGCCGATTGTTCCGCGCATTGGTTCGTGCCGCACGGGCCTATCGAAAGGATTTGCGCCAGTTGAACGCGGTGGACCGTCAGCGCAGCATGGGGGAGTTGGAGAAATTCTCCTGAGACGGTTCTGACGGCATGTTTTGTCCGGGGGAATGAACGCGTAAACGGCGCGCTCTTGGCAAAGGGCGCGCCGTTTCAGGTATTTATACCAAGATGAAATCAGGACTTGGCTTCGTAGTCTTCGATGATCGCGACGGCCTCGGCGGCGGTTTCCACATAGCGGAAGAGGTCGAGGTCTTCGGGGGCGATGGTGCCAGCGTCTTTCAGGGCGTCCCAGTTGATGATGTTTTCCCAGAACTCGCGCCCGAAAAGCAGGATCGGAACCGGCTTCATCCGTTTGGTCTGTATGAGGGTCAGGGTCTCGAAAAGTTCATCAAGCGTGCCGAAGCCGCCGGGGAAGATGGTGATGGCGCGGGCGCGCATCAGGAAGTGCATCTTGCGGACGGCAAAGTAGTGGAAGTTGAAGCTGAGTTCCGGCGTCACATAGGGGTTCGGCGCCTGTTCATGGGGCAGCACGATGTTGAAGCCGATGGATTTACCGCCGGCGTCATGGGCACCAAGGTTGCCGGCCTCCATCACGCCGGGGCCGCCGCCGGTGGCGATGACGTTTTCGGTGCCGCCGGACTTCAGGGATTCCGCAGTCATCAGACGGGCGAATTCGCGGGCCTCATCGTAGTAGTGCGAGAGTTCGGCCATCGCGGGGCTGCGGGCCATATCGCGCCGCTCGGGGCTGGGAATACGGGCGCCGCCGAACATGACGATGGTGGACTGGACGTTTTGTTCAGCCAGAATCATCTCGGGCTTGAGAAGTTCCAGTTGCAAGCGCACGGGACGCAGGGCGTCATGCTTGAGAAAATCCAGATCGTGGAAGGCCAACTGGTAGGAGGGCGATAGGGTTTGCGGGGTGCGCGGGACCCCCTCGGCCAGGCGGATGTCGCGTTCGGCGTCGGGAAGGGGGTTCTGGCGGTCGTCTTTCATAGGGCCCTCGGGTTGGTGTCTTGTCTTTATAGGTAGTTGTTTCGAAAGGTCTTTGCCAGTCGGGCGTGTAAAACATGTGACTTTCCCGTTCACAGTGCCGGATAAACGGGCTAAAAGCCGTCGAGTTTTGAACCTTTGACCCCGAGCCAAGGAGCCTGCCTATGTCCAACGCGCAGCTGGAAGCCGCCATTGAGGCGGCGTGGGAAACCCGCGACCAGATCACCCCTGCCACCACCGGCGAGACCCGTGAAGCGATCGAAGACACGCTGAACGCACTGGACAGCGGCACCCTGCGCGTGGCCGAGCGCCGCGAAAACGGTGACTGGCATGTGAACCAGTGGGCCAAGAAAGCGGTTCTGCTGGGTTTCCGTATCAAGGACATGGAAATTCAGGATGGCGGCCCGCAGGGCAGCGGCTGGTGGGACAAAGTTGACAGCAAATTCAAAGGCTGGGGGGAGAACCAGTGGAAAGCTGCTGGCTTCCGCGCCGTTCCCAACTGCGTTGTGCGCAAGTCCGCCTTCATCGCCCCCGGCGTTGTTCTGATGCCATCCTTCGTGAACCTTGGTGCCTATGTGGGCGAAGGCACCATGGTGGACACTTGGGCGACCGTTGGTTCGTGCGCACAGATCGGTAAGAACGTTCACCTGTCGGGTGGCGTTGGCATCGGCGGCGTGCTGGAGCCCATGCAGGCTGGCCCGACCATCATCGAGGACAACTGCTTTATCGGTGCCCGTTCCGAGGTTGTCGAAGGCTGCATCATCCGCGAAGGCTCGGTCCTTGGCATGGGTGTTTACATTGGCCAGTCGACCAAGATCGTTGATCGCGAAACCGGCGAAGTGATGTACGGCGAAGTGCCGCCTTACTCGGTCGTGGTGTCGGGCAGCATGCCTTCGAAGAACGGTATCAACCTGTACTGCGCTGTGATCGTGAAGCGCGTGGACGAAAAGACCCGCAGCAAGACCGGCATCAACGAGCTGCTGCGCGACTGATCCGATCCGGCGATCAGGCCAAGAGATGAGGGGCGGGCCGGTGTGGTCCGCCCTTGCCCGTTTCACCCACTTCAGAGGCATATTCCATGACCGACGAGACCCAGACCCCCGAAGGCACCCCCAAGGCGGAAAAGCCCAAAAAGGAAAAGCGTCCCCAGCAGGTCTATACCCTTGTGATCGAGGTGGGCCGCAAGAAGGGTGACGGATTGCCCAAGGGCGCGACCGGCGCGGCGCTGATGTGTTATGCCAGCGGCGTGGATGAGGCCGAGGCCGTGCGGGAAACCGTTCTGATCCTGAAGCAGGCCGATCTGGCCCCGCTGGATGTGACCGGCTACGGCACATTGAAAGAGCGTGAAGAGCAGGGCCACGAGATTGACGAACATGAGCGCGAGCTGATGCAGCGCGCCTTGGATGAGAACTCGGTCATCATCGCGCAGATGGACCCGTTCTTCGACTAAGCACGGGATTGCATGCGCCCCCTGTTCTTAGGGGCGATTTGCGGTAAGAGTGGCCCTCTGAAAGGAGCCACCCCATGTCCGATACTTGCCCCGTACAATTGACCGCTGATCTGATCCGCTGCCCTTCGGTGACCCCCGAAGAAGGCGGTGCGCTGGTTTTGCTTGCCGATCTGCTGGAAGGCGCAGGGTTCGAATGCACGCGGGTGGACCGGAATGGCACGCCGAACCTGTTTGCTCGTTGGGGGGCTAAGAGTGCGCGGACGCTTGGCTTTAACGGGCATACGGATGTGGTGCCGATTGGCGATCGGGCCGACTGGAAACACGATCCTTTTGGCGCGGAAAGCGTGGACGGGATCATGTTCGGCCGTGGCGCCTGTGACATGAAATCGGGCGTGGCTGCCTTTGCAGCGGCCGCCGTGGATTTCGTGAAATCCAGCCCGCCTGATGGGGCAATTGTCCTGACCATCACCGGCGATGAAGAAGGTCCAGCCCGTGACGGCACTGTTGCTTTGCTGGACTGGATGGAGAGCAATGGTGAGGCGATGACCGACTGTCTGGTGGGCGAGCCTACTTGTCCCAATGAGATGGGCGAGATGATCAAGATTGGTCGTCGAGGGTCACTGACAGCCAAGTTCACTGTGATCGGACAGCAGGGCCATGTGGCCTATCCCCATCGCGCCAAGACGCCTATGGCGCCTATGGTGCGACTGATGGATCGTCTGGCAAGCCACACGCTGGATGAGGGGACGGACCACTTTGACCCCTCGACCCTGCAAATCACCACGATTGATACGGGCAATGCGGCGACCAACGTGATCCCCAATCAGGTGAAGGCCACGGTCAACATCCGTTTTAACGATGCCCACACGGGCGACAGCCTGATCGCGTGGCTGCGGTCTGAGGCTGACCGTGTGGCCGCTGAATTTGGCGTTGAGGTGGAAATGAGCACCAATATCTCGGGCGATAGTTTTGTGACCCAGCCCGGCCCCTTTAGCGCGATGATCGTGGATGCGGTCAAGGCGGTGACAGGGCGCGTGCCGGAACTCAGCACCTCGGGCGGGACATCGGATGCGCGGTTCATCAAGAACCATTGCCCCGTGGTTGAATGTGGCCTTGTGGGGCAGTCGATGCACCGCGTGGATGAATTCGTGGTCGAGGATCATATCCGCCAGCTCAAAGACATCTACAGCCGCATTCTGAAGGACTATTTCGCATGAGCATCGTGATCACCCGCACCGATGATCTAGAGGCCTGCATGGCCCTGCGCTTTACCGTCTTTGTGGATGAACAGGGCGTCCCCGCCGAGATCGAGCGGGACGAATATGACGCTGTCGCCACGCACATCTTGGCCACGATTGATGGCAAGCCGATGGGCACAGCACGGATCGTGGCCAAGGGCGACACGGGCAAGATCGGCCGCGTTTGCGTGCTGCCTGCCGCACGGGGTACTGGTCTTGGGGCGGCGCTGATCCGCGCTTGTCTGGATGAGATGGCGGATGATCCGCAGATATCTCAGGCCGTGCTAGGGGCGCAGACCAGCGCCATCGGCTTTTATGAAAAGCTGGGGTTTGTGCCCGAAGGCGATGAATTCGATGACGCCGGCATCCCGCATTTGATGATGCGCAAGACGCTCTGACGGATTGTGAATGACGCCGCGCTTTGCCTGTGGTACGGCGCGGTTATGAAGCAAATGCCCTCAAAAGCCGAAATCCTTGAATGGATCGAGGCGCACCCGACCCTCTCGAACAAACGTGACATTGCCAAAGCCTTTGGCATCAAAGGGGCTGGCCGGATCGAACTCAAGCTGATCTTGCGACAGTTGGAGGACGAAGGGCATCTGCAAAAGCGCAAGAAATCCTATCGCGATCCCGATATGCTGCCGCCTGTCAGCGTCTGCCAGATGCTGGAGGCCGATATTGACGGCGACCAGTTCTGTAAGCCGTTGGAATGGCACGGAGAAGGCCCTGAGCCGGTGCTGCTGTACATCCGCCGCCAGACCGATCCGGCGCTGGGGGCAGGGGACCGTATCCTTGCCAAACTGACCGCCATTCGCGGGCAGGATCACCACTATGAGGCCCGCCTGATCCGCAAGATCGGCAGCAATGCGCTGCGCCTTCTTGGCGTGTTCAAGCAGACCTCTGAAGGGGGCCGCATTCTGCCTATCGACAAGGGCAGCGACAAGGAATGGCTGGTGCCTGCGGGTCTGACCGGCGGTGCCAAGGACGGCGAATTGGTCGAGGCCGAATCTGCTGGACCTGCCCACCGCATGGGTCTGCCAAAGGCGCGGATCGTCGAGCGGCTTGGCGATCCCAGTGCGCCCAAGGCGGTGTCGCTGATCGCAATCCACCAGCACGGCATCCCCGACGCCTTCCCCGATAAGGTGATGGAAGAGGCCGACGCCCACAAACCTGCGGGCCTCAAAGGGCGCGAAGACCTGCGCGATCTGCCCTTGGTCACCATCGACCCCGCCGATGCCCGCGACCACGATGACGCCGTCTGGGCCTATCGTGATGAGAACCCCCAGAACAAGGGTGGCTTTGTCCTGTGGGTGGCAATCGCGGACGTTGCCCACTACGTCACGCCCGGCTCTGCGCTGGACCTTGAGGCGCGCAAACGCGGCAACTCAAGCTACTTCCCTGATCGCGTGGTGCCGATGCTGCCCGATCGCCTGTCCGGTGATCTGTGTTCGCTGCACGAAGGGGTGCCGCGTGCCTGTATCGCCTGTGAAATCCGGATTGACGCCAACGGCAAGAAGATCGGCCACCGCTTTGTGCGGGGGATCATGCGCTCTCAGGCGTCGCTGACCTATGAGCAGGCGCAGGCGGGCCGTGACGGCAACCCAGATGAGCAGACCGCGCCCCTGATGGATGAGGTGATCAACCCGCTCTTTGATGCCTATGAGGCGCTGAAGACCGCCCGCAATGATCGCCAGCCGCTGGATCTGGATCTGCCCGAACGCAAAGTGGTTCTGGGGGATGACGGCAAAGTGCAGTCCATCACCATGAAGGACCGCTTTGACGCCCATAAGCTGATCGAAGAGATGATGGTTCTGGCCAACGTCTGCGCCGCCGAAACGCTGGAGAAAAAGAAAACTCCGCTGCTGTTCCGCGTCCACGAAGAGCCCCCCGCCGACAAGCTGGAAGCTCTGCGTGAAACCGCCGCCGAGGCAGGCTATACGCTGGCCAAAGGTCAGGTTCTGCAAACCCGCCACCTGAACCGTCTGCTGAATGCGGCGGCAGGAACGGATGATGCGGAACTGATCAACCTGTCGACCCTGCGGTCGATGACGCAGGCCTACTATAGCCCCGAAAACTTTGGCCACTTTGGTCTGGCGCTGCTGAAGTATGCGCACTTCACCTCGCCCATCCGCCGTTACGCGGACCTGATCGTCCATCGCGGTCTGATCAGCGCCCACGGCTGGGGCAAGGACGGCCTCAGCCCCGAGGATATCGAGCGTCTGGACACCACCGCGACCCATATCTCGGAAACCGAGCGGCGCTCGATGATGGCAGAGCGGGACACCACCGACCGCTATCTGGCGGCATACCTGTCCGAGCGTGTCGGGGCCGAGATGACCGGCCGGATCAGCGGTGTCGCCCGTTTCGGGGCCTTTGTGAAGTTGGATGAAACCGGTGCGGATGGTCTGCTGCCGATCCGTACCTTGGGCCGTGAATTCTTTGTCCACGACGCGGAAAGCCAGACCTTGATGGGGTCGGAGACCGGCATGCTGATCGGCATCGGCCAGCGCGTCACCGTCCGCATCGCCGAAGCGGTCGCCGTGACCGGCGGTCTGACGCTGGAACTGCTAGAGATCGAAGGCAAGCCGCTGCCTCGTGGCCGTGGCCCCCGTTCGAACAAGCCCCACAAGCGCAAACTGGTGAAAGCCAAGCGCAAGAAGGACCGGATTGACCGCAAGGTCTCGCGCAAGCGCAGCGCCCGCGATTAAGCGGGCATGATCGCCTCTCGCACGCGGGCGATGTAGTCCATCAGGGCCGCATCCCCGCGCACCCGCGCCCGTAGGGGTGTTTCTACCGGCAAATGGCTGATCGCCCCAAGAACCGCCAGACAGGCGGCATCTGCGGCTGTCACGGTCTCTCCCAACACAAAGGGCTGGTCCCCGCGCAGATCGCTAAGGGCGTGCAGTTCGTGGCTGACGATGGCCATCCGCTCGGCCTCGGTCATGCGGGTCAGGCCTTCGGCAGCCAAGCCGCGCACCACCTGCCGCCGCACCATAGCGCCCACAAGATGTCGGACAGGGCCGGGCACATCGGCAAAGAATGCCTCTCGGCAAATGGGCCACGCATGTTCCGTGGCCCAACGGTCATGGACCAGCGCCTTGAGGGGCATATCCTCGATCATCCGCATCACCGCTTGTCCCGTCGCACGGGCCGCAGGGCTAAGGCCCCCGTAAAAATCGGCACCACGGGCCTCAAGCGCCGCTTGGATCAAGTGGCTGTCGGCGATCATCTGACCGTCAATTTGGGCCACTGGCACTTTGCCGTGGGGCATGGAGCGGGGATTAAGGATGTTTTCGCGCTGCCAATCGGCGTTCGCCATCTTCAAGAGATAAATCACCTTGCTACAGAACGGGCTCACAGAGGGTTCGGTCAGACCGGGCGAAAAGGCGAAAAGCGTAATCATTAAAGCATCCTGCTGAATTCCACGGGGACTATGGCATAATTGCCCGCGCCTCTGGTGCCTTAAGATCAGGCAAACCTGCGAATCGCGCAAAATCGGCAAGCTCTTGCGCAAAGAACTGACAGTTTCGTCAGGCAGCCTTTCCAGACCTTTGTGATAGGCCCAAATCGGTCTAAACTTACACGAAGCAGATCAGAGCAGGATCAACCGGAATGACCACAGGCACACGCACCGGAATGCTGTCGTTTGCACTCTTGTTGGGTGCCTCCTCTGCTTTCGGGTTAGAGGCCCCCGAGCGTCCGCGCTTGCGCCCCACTGATCTGCCCCAGACGCAGGTGGCAGAGCTGTCCACACTTCGCTACAGTCCGCTGGCCGTTCGGCCCATCGCCCGTCCCGCCATCGCTAAAAAGTCCGAGATCCCGTCTGCCATGAATATCGCCTCTAACTCCGGTTTTGATCAGTGGCTGGGTGGGTTTCACGCCCGCGCGACAGCAAAGGGCATTTCCGATGCGACCCTGAAAAACGCCTTTAAGGGTGCGGGTTACCTGCCATCGGTGATCGAGAAAGACCGCAATCAGTCCGAATTCACCAAGACCCTCTGGGACTATCTGGACAGCGCCGCATCAGATGCGCGGATCAAGAACGGCAAAGCCGCCCTGCGCAAGCACGCCAGCACCCTTGATGCGATCGAGGCGCGTTACGGCGTCGACAAAGAGGTCGTTGCTGCGGTCTGGGGACTGGAAAGCGCCTATGGCACCTTTCGCGGCAATATCGATGTGATCAGCGCATTGGCCACCCTGTCCTATGAAGGCCGCCGAGGGGCGTTTTTCGAAGACCAATTGATCGCCGCTCTGCAGATTCTGCAATCCGGCGATGTGGCACCCCGTAATATGACCGGCTCATGGGCGGGTGCGATGGGGCACACCCAATTCATCCCGACCAGTTATCTGGCCTATGCTGTCGATTTCACCGGAGATGGCCGCCGCGATATCTGGAGCGATGATCCCACAGACGCGCTGGCCTCAACCGCTGCGTATCTGGCGCGGTTCGGCTGGGTGGAAGGCATGCCCTGGGGCGTTGAGGTCAAATTGCCAAGCGATTTCGACTACACACAAGCCAATCGCAAGATCAAACACATGCCAAGCGATTGGGCGCGTCGCGGCGTGACAGATATAAACGGAAAGCCCGTCGCAGACTTTGGCTCGGCCTCAATTCTCTTACCCGCCGGAGCCGATGGCGCGGCCTTTATGATCTTCAAGAACTTTGACGTGATCGAGCGCTACAACACCGCTGATGCCTATGTGATCGGCGTCGGCCACCTGAGTGATCGTCTGAAAGGCGGCGGCCCCATTCAGGCCAACTGGCCCCGAGGCGACCGGGCCCTGACCTTTACCGAGCGCGAGGAACTGCAAGACCGCCTCACCCGCGCGGGCTTTAGCACGCAAGGCGTGGATGGACGGATCGGTCCGAATACGATCAACGCGGTGCGCGATTATCAACGTAGCAAGGGTCTGGTGCCGGATGGCTACCCGTCTCTGCGACTTCTGAAAAAACTGCGCTGATTGCGCCCGTGGATTTTGAGTATTTGAGCAATAAAGAAGTGCGGATTTGCTGCTTCTTTATTGTATAAATACTCAATTCCAACAGCGCCGCCAGAGGGCCGGTTTAAATGATCTCGTCCTCGTCGAACATCGGGGCGGCCAGAAGGTCGGCGTTGATCTGTTCGATGGTTTCTTCCCCTTTGGCAGGGCGGGCGATTTGGGCGATGTGGTAGAGGGCATCGCCTTCATTCACCACAGGCATCACGGCGCGGCCGACGATGATGCCGCCGTCCTCGGCGCGGACCTCGGCTTCGATCTCGCCGAAGGGATCGGCCACGACACCTAGAATATCGCCTTCGACCACCACTTCACCCTGCTGCTTGTAGGGACGGAACAGGCCGCCGATGGGGGCGCGGGACCAGCCGGATGAAGTCGAGACCAGTGGGACCGCTTTTGAATGTGGCACGCCCCGTTTGGCGATCATGTTCTTGTGGTGCAGGACGCGCAGGATACCGGCAACGCCGTTGCGGACGGCGATCTCGTCAAACCTGAGACCCTCGCCAGCTTCATAAAGCAGCATTTCGACGCCGCGATCTTGGGCGACGCCCCTGAGCGAGCCGTCGCGGAGCTTCGAGCGCATGATGACGGGGGCACCGAAGACCTGTGCCAGTTCCAGCAGGTGCGGTCGACCTGCCGAAATCCGGATCTGGGGCAGGTTGGTGCGGTGGATGGCGGCCGAGTGCAGGTCGATCCCCAGATCGCAGCGCAGGACCACCTCGTTCAGGAAGATATGCGCAAGTCGCCCTGCCAGCGAGCCCGTGGGGTGGCCCGGAAAGCTGCGGTTCAGGTCGCGCCGGTCGGGCAGGTAGCGTGACCGGTTCAGAAAGCCGAAAGCGTTGACGATCGGAATGACCATCAGGGTGCCTGCCAGCCGGTTCAGGGCCGGTGCGCGCAGCAAGCGACGGACGATCTCGACCCCGATGACCTCATCCCCGTGGACCCCTGCGCTGACGAACATCGTGGGTCCTGGGCGGCTGCCGTGGATCACATGGACCGAGAGATTCACCGGCGTGTGGTCTGATTGGACGCTGACGGGAAGGGCGACGGTCCGGCGTGTACCTGCGGGAATCAGATGATCGCCGATAGAAAAGGGGCTGGGGCGGTTCATTTTGGTCACTTTCTTGCGTGAAGACCATCTTTCACATGCTTTGTGCGGGGGGAAGCCCTTTTCCACAGACACTGTTTCGGCTACACCCCGCGCCGTAATGTAACGGAGGACCCGATTATGGGCTATAAGGTCGTCGTCGCTGGCGCCACGGGCAATGTGGGCCGCGAAATGCTGAATATCCTGGCCGAGCGCCAGTTTCCTGTCGATGAACTGGCTGCGCTGGCAAGCCGCCGCAGTCTCGGCACTGAAGTAAGCTTTGGCGACAAGACAGTCACTACCCAGGACATCGAGCAGTTCGATTTCGCGGGTTGGGACATTGCTCTGTTCGCAATCGGGTCGGATGCGACCAAGAAATACGCCCCCATTGCGGCGGCGGCTGGCTGTATCGTGATCGATAACAGCTCGCTCTACCGTTATGACCCCGATGTGCCGCTGGTGGTTCCGGAAGTGAACCCCGAGGCCGTCGACGGTTACGCCAAAAAGAACATCATCGCGAACCCCAACTGCTCGACCGCGCAGATGGTTGTGGCGCTGAAGCCCCTGCACGACCGCGCCAAGATCAAGCGCGTTGTTGTCAGCACCTACCAGTCGGTGTCGGGCAGCGGCAAAGAGGCGATTGACGAGCTTTGGGATCAGACCAAGGGCATGTATGTCCCCGGTCAGGAAAAAGAGCCCAAGGTCTACCCCAAGCAGATCGCCTTCAACGTGATCCCGCAGATCGATGTGTTCATGGACAGCGGCGACACCAAAGAAGAATGGAAGATGGTCACCGAGACCAAGAAGATCGTGGATCCCTCGATCAAGGTCACGGCAACCTGCGTGCGCGTTCCTGTGTTCGTTGGCCACTCGGAATCGATCAACATCGAGTTTGAAGAATTCCTGGACGAAGACGAAGCCCGTGACATCCTGCGCGAAGCGCCCGGTATCATGGTGATCGACAAGCGCGAGCCCGGTGGCTACGTGACCCCGATCGAATGCGTTGGCGACTATGCGACCTTCATCAGCCGCATCCGTCAGGACGTGACGATCGAGAACGGCATCAACCTGTGGTGCGTTTCGGACAACCTGCGCAAAGGCGCGGCGCTGAACGCGGTTCAGATTGCTGAAACTCTGGGCAAGCGGGTTCTGAAAAAGGGCTAAGCCCTTGGCCGGATATGGCACCTAACAATTTCAAAAGGCGCAGCTTTCGGGCTGCGCCTTTTTTGTTCCATGCATCCTTGCAAGGTCCGTGGTTGCAGGTCTGTTGCGGAACGTTTTGACGCGCCGGTTGGTTGGTAGGGCATATCAACCGCGAGGAAAAAGCTATGACTTTCAAGACCTTTGTGACGACCGCAGCCGTCGCCCTTCTGCCGGTGGCAGGTTTTGCGGCCAGCGAAGCGGCCCTGATCCATTCGACCGGCAATCCGGTCATGTACAACGCGCCCGACAGCACCGATACGCCTGTGGCCCTGATGGATACGGGCATTCCCGGCACCCGCCACCTGATTGTGGACGCGCGTATGTGCGAACGGGACAAGCCCAACGTGATTGACTGGGCCGCCAACACCGAAGGTTATGCTGCGATGGCAGTGCCCACCCTTCCCGCCAGCGTTCCCGACGACTGCTCGCAGCAGAACCCGGAAGTCGTATCGGGCCTGTCGAATAATTTCGCCACGCAGGACTTGGCCGACACAATCGCGCTAGAGATCTGCAACGCCTCGTTGCTGGAAGGTTACGGCGAATGCACCATCATCGCGCGCGTCAGCGATAGCTGATCGCAGCACTCACCGCCTTGTTGTTGGGAAAGGGGTCGGCGCTGTCCGGCCCTTTTTTCGTGGGTTTTGGGGCCTTGGGGTAGGGAATCAGTACGCAGGGGCCGTGATGCGGCAGAGGTGACGTGACGGCACGGGGTGCCAAAACATTAGCGCGCAAAAGGATGATCTTAGGTGTGGGTTTTCCCAATAATTACGTCCTTTCGTGTGTCAGTACACACCAAATAACAATTAAAACATCCCAAGGGTCAGAGATACCCCAAAGGCCACTGCCTGTATCCTAAGAACGTTACAAGCACTTGGGGGTGCAGACGATGTTACAACAACTCAAGCAAGCTGTGTTTTCCGGGGGGTACGCAGTTTATGGGGGGAAGGCAGGGAAAGCCGACCTGTCCCACAAAGATGCTCGCGCTATTGCCAAGCGGAGCAATGTCAGTCGGAACGAGATTGAAAAGCTGTTCCGGCAGGAATTGAACCTGCACAGCACGTTGCAGCGCCGCGCAAGTTCCTGAAAGCTTAAGCCGGTTTATACCGGCTTAAAGCTATCATCTTCAGGCGCGTAATATTCCAGCGACCCTTCGCCGATATCCGTCCATAGACCGTGCAGCGACAGCTCGCCTTCTTCGACCGCTTTTGCGACGAAGGGGAAGGTCATCAGATTTTCGAGCGAAACCAGAACCGCCTTCTTTTCCAGAGCGCGCAACTGCTCGGTCTCGGTCGGCAGATTCATTGCATCGACCTGAGCATAGCCGGGGCGCAGGATGTCCATCCAGCGGCCGACAAAGCTGGTGGTCTCTTCCAGTTCGGGGGCAGTGCCGTTGCACATGTGCAGGCAGCCCTGCACGCCGCCACAGCTGGAGTGGCCCAGAATAATCAGATGCGAAACCTTCAGCGCGGTGACCGCGTATTCCACCGTGGCCGAGGTGCCGTGGTGATCGCCATCGGGCTCATACGGGGGCACAAGGTTGGCCACGTTGCGGTGAATGAAAAACTCGCCCTGATCGGCTCCGAAGATCGACGTGACATGAACGCGGGAATCGCAGCACGAAATCACCATGGCGCGGGGGCGCTGGCCCTCGTTGGCAAGACGGCGGTACCAAGCCTGGTTTTCGCTGTAGGTCGTTGCGCGCCAGCCTTCATATCTTTGTACCAGATATCCCGGAAGCGGTTTTGCGTGCTTCATTCATCGTCCTCCTAGCCAAATTTGAACGTGGATACCCTGCAATCTAAGTAATTGCGAGGAGATTTAAACGTTTGGATTCAACGAAGAACCCAGATGCGTGCTGAACCCCTCAAAAATGTAATACGAACTTACAGATAACGACGAATAATCAGTTCGATCCAAAGATACTCCTTCCGTATGTTGCGCTTTGTAATTGGTATGACTGCGATTTACGTGCCGCTTACTTACGGTATCTTCACCCTCGTTGGGCCTATTGCCTGCCGGATCGTTCACACCAGATCGAAGGCGCTCATCCTGTCTACAAGGACCGGAAAGCCGACCTGAGGTGAGCACATCGGCCAGACGTTTGTCATTTGGGGGAGTGGCATGATGTCAAACCAGATGTGTCAGACAGGCGGTGCAGCAATCCCGATCCGTCCATCCGGACGGCATCAAAAACACCCCGGTCCCCCTTACGGCGGATCAGAAGAAATGGAGAGCGTGCGATGAACGCTGAGAACAACAACTCCAAGCGCATTCTGATGATCGATGATCATCAGCTGATGCTGGACGTCCTGATGCGCTATTTCAACTCGGCGCTTGACGCTGTGGTGGATACTGCATCCGATCTGGACGCAGCGTTGGATCTGGTGGATGAGAACAGCTATGATCTGATCCTGCTGGACTACAACCTGCCCGGCGTCTCGGGTCTGACCGGTCTGAACAAGATCCTTGAACGCTCGGGCAATACGCCCACGGCGATCATCTCGTCCGATCTGCCCCGTGAGGCGATCTATGACGCGATGTCTATGGGCGCTAAGGGCTATATCCCCAAAACCAGCCGTGCCGAAGCCTTCGCAAACGCGATCCGCTTTCTGCTGATGGGGGAAACCTTCCTGCCGGCGGAGTTCTTTACCCGCAAGGTCGAGCCCAAGAAGCCCCGTATCGAAAACCTCTCGGCCCGCGAAAGCGATGTGCTGCTGCTGGTGGCCGAAGGGCGCTCGAACAAGGACGTGGCCAATGAGCTGGGTCTGAGCGAGACCACCGTGAAGATGCACCTGCGGTCGATCTACTCGAAAATCGGCGTGGACAACCGCACGCAGGCCGCTCTTTGGGCGAACCAGCGTAAGGTGTGACCGGCGCGGGCTTGCGGTCGCTGCGTGGCAGAGTAGGCTCTGCCACAAGACCGCAACTAGGAGCCCGCTATGACATTGGAATTTGCGCCCGATACCGCTGACGCCCTGCCGCTTTACGCGATCGAGGGCGAGGCGCTGGACAATTTCGTTGAGACAACTTTGACGCCCGCTCAGGCCAACTGGGTTCGGGCGTCTTCGTTTTCCGGCGGGATCGGTCAGGCGCTGATGGTGCCGGGACCGGATGGTGCCCCTGCGCTGGCGCTGGCGGGTTATGGCACGGCCGCTACGCGGGCACGAGGCCGGTTCCATCTGGCGGCGGCTGTACCGTCTTTGGCCGCTAAGGTGTTTCGCTTGGCGGGCGGTATCCCCGAGGACATGTTGGAACAGGAATGTTTGGGCGCGTTGCTGACCACCTACCGGTTTGATCGCTACAAGGATCAGGTGCCGCTTGGCGCGATGCTGGTTGCGCCCGAAGGTGTGGATGCCGCCCGCGTCGAACGCATGGCCCGCGCCGAGGCGCTGACCCGCGATCTGATCAACACCCCCGCCAGCGATATGGGGCCGATCCAGCTAGAGGCCGCAGCCACGGCTTTGGCCAACGCGCACGGCGCGAAAATCGACGTGACCGTGGGCGAGACGCTGCTGGAAAAGAACTTTCCCATGATCCACGCGGTGGGCCGCGCCGCCGAACAGGCCCCGCGTTTGATCGATATCCGCTGGGGCAAGGCGGGGCCGAAGCTGACCTTGGTGGGCAAGGGCGTGTGCTTTGATACGGGCGGTTTGAACCTCAAGCCTGGTGCCTCGATGGGGCTGATGAAAAAGGACATGGGCGGTTCGGCCACGGTGCTGGGTCTGGCCGAGCTGATCATGGCCAGCGGCTGGCCCGTGCAGTTGCGCGTCCTGATCCCCGCAGTCGAAAATGCGGTGGCGGGTAACGCTTTCCGTCCCGGCGATATCCTGACCGCCCGCAATGGCCTGACGGTCGAGATCAACAACACCGATGCCGAAGGGCGCTTGGTGCTGGCCGACGCCTTGGCCTTGGCGGCAGAGGAAAACCCTGATCAGATTATCAGTATGGCGACCCTGACAGGCGCGGCCCGCGTAGCTGTCGGCCCCGATCTGGCGCCGTTCTACACCGATGACGCGGGCTTCGCCGCTGCCCTGACCGAGGCTGCGCCCAAGATGGCCGACCCTGTGTGGCAGATGCCATTCCACGCCCCGTATGAAAGCATGATTGAGCCGGGCATTGCGGATCTGGATAATGCGCCTTCCGGCGGCTTTGCAGGGTCAATCACCGCCGCACTCTTCCTGCGCCGCTTCGCAGGGCAGGGCCACTACGCCCATTTCGACATTTACGGCTGGTGCCCGTCGTCGCTGCCCGCCCGCCCAAAAGGCGGTGTCCAGCAAGGCGCACGCGCACTGTTCGCGGCGCTGCCCAAGGTTCTGGGCCTATGACCGACCGCAGACGACTGGCCAGCACCGACCAAACCGCCCTGCGCAGCCTTGAGGGGCAGGTCGAAGCGGCCCGTTTCGTTGACGGCACACCTGCGCGGATCATCGCGCCGGTTGCCGATCTGCGCCCCGCGCCCGATAGCCCCAAGCGGGACCGTCAGGTTCTATATGGGGCCGATGTGACGGTGATTGAGGCCCAAGCTGACATGAGCTTTGTGCAGGCCCATGCCGATGGCTATGTGGGCTGGGTGCGCAGTGACGCGCTGGGGGCTCCCGCGATCATCAGCCACACGATCTGCGTTCCGGCCAGCCACGCCTATAGCGCGGCGGACTTGAAATCGCCCGAGGTGATGGCCCTGTCCCACGGCAGCCGCTTGCAAATCACGGGGGCCGAAGGGGCGTTCTTTCAAACCTCTGAGGGCTGGTTCGTCCCGCGCCCTCATATCCGGCCCGCGAACAAGCCGATAACCGATCCGGCGACCGTGGCGCAGTTGTTCTTTGGTGTGCCTTATCTGTGGGGTGGCAACAGCGTTTGGGGGATTGATTGCTCTGGTCTGGTGCAAGCTGCCTTCCGCGCTTGCGGGATCGACTGCCCCGGTGACAGCGATATGCAAGAGGCCGAATTGGGTGATCTGCTGGACCCGAAAGAGCCGCTTCAAAGGGGCGACCTGCTGTTCTGGAAGGGCCACGTGGCCATGATGGTGGACGCAGATGTTCTGATCCATGCCAATGCTAGCACCATGTCTGTGGCCTATGAGCCTCTGGACAGCGCAATTTTCCGCATTGGCTCTCAGGGAGATGGGCCGGTGACCAGCCGCCGCAGGGTTACTCGACCGCTTTGATCAGCTTGCGCTCGAGCACCCGCAGGACGCCGCGCAGATCATGACCGCGCTTCAGGATCTGCCCGTCCATCCCGATCACCGAATACATCCCTTGCCGGTTACGTAGCTTGGGGCGTTTCTCGATCCGGTAAAGCGGATGCTCGGCGGTGCGGCGAAAAACTGAAAAGATCGCCGCCTCGCGCAGATGGGACAGCCCGTAATCGCGCCACTCTCCGGCGGCGACCATGCGGCCGTATAGGGAAAGGATCGCGCCCAACTCATGGCGGTCAAAGGCCACCTGTTCGGGCATGTCCGTGACATTCGGGGGCGATTGCATGTTCATTCTTAAAGACTTGCGCCGCGCGGGGCGCAAATCAAGACATTCTTAGGACAGTTTCACGAAATCGCCGCAAGCCCGCCTTTGATTGGCCGCTCTGCGCCGCGAATATATGATCTAGCGACATCGCTAAAGCCCCGGTATCTGATCATTCCTTCCCCCAGAGGAACCCAGATACCGGGACTGCATTGCCCGATTACTGGCAGTACATGTTGATGATGGTGCCATTGCCATCATAGAAAATGTTCAGGCGCAGGGGCTGGTAATCTTCGGTCATGATGTCGTTCATGCCCAAGACGCGGACAGGGCCGCTGACCGTGGTCGCGTCAAATTCGGACACCGGCGTTCCCAGCAGGTGGCGATACTGTTCCGAATGGCAGCTGTCGGCCTGAATATTGGCCTCCTCGACCGAGGTATCGACGCCGATCACCTCTTCCGTGGCAGAACATGCTGCAAGTGTCGCGAAAGCTGCGAAAATTATCGCTTTTTTCATATTAATTCCTTTCGACTTCCCATTGCATGGCGGGGAAACATACCCCTACGTTACACCCACAGATTAGGTGAGGAATTTCTGAATGCAAACCCGCGCAGCGGTGGCTTTGGCCCCCGGAAAACCATTGGAAATCATGACCGTAAACCTCGAAGGCCCGAAAGCGGGCGAGGTTCTGGTTGAAATCAAGGCGACCGGCATTTGCCACACGGACGAATTTACCCGCTCTGGCGCGGACCCCGAAGGGCTGTTCCCGTCCATTCTGGGCCACG
>JAYZYX010000180.1:0-3436 GCA_036139795.1 Pseudomonadota bacterium
ATCCTGCCCGATGTGGGCACCCACAGCCACGCAGCAACCTGCAAACGCTGCGATGAGACACTCGGCTAAACGATCAAAGGGGCGCCCGAATAGGCGCCCCTTCTCACATATGCTATTTCATCTCGGCAAAAATACCTCGGGGGTACGGCCGTCAGGCCCGTAGGGGGCAGCGCCCCCTGTCGCCGCTTACCGCGCAGTGCGAGCCGGAATGACCTGCTGCACGATCCCCACCATCACCAGATAGATCGAGCTGGCCCCAAGGACCCAGCCCGCCCAACTCGCAGGATGGAAATCAACCCAAGCGGCCCAAGCCGCAGAAAGCGTCCAGATCAGCGCAATCGGCAAGGAAACCATGCGCCAGCGTTTGGTGCGCACCGGATGGATGAACCGCAACGGCAGGAACATCGACACCGCCAGGACGATCACCAGCGCCACAATAAACTCGGGACTGGGTTTCAGCGCGAACAAAGGCAGCACCGCCATGTTCCAGCAGCCGGGAAAGCCGCGAAAGCTTTTGTCTTCGGTCTTCATCCGCGTGTCCGCGAAATAAAGCGCACTGGTGAAGGTGATCACCAGAATGGCCAGCCATCCGGTCCAGCCGGGCAGCAGCCCTGATTTGAACAGCGCATAGGCAGGGATGAACACATAGGTCAGATAGTCGATGATCAGGTCCATCAACACGCCATCGATCTCGGGCGCGTTGGTGGCGACATCGTATTTGCGGGCCAAGGGACCGTCGATTCCGTCCACGGCAAAGGCGACGACCAGCCAAAGCACCATCATGGACCAATTCTGGTCCACGGCAGCCAGCATGGCCAGCATCGCGATGCAGGCACCGGTTGCGGTGAGGAAATGGACTGAAAAAGCTGCAGATCTGGTTTTCATTTTGTTGTCATCGCCGATTATCCGCTGTGGCGCAACCGTCAGCCGCGCCGTGCGCGGGGGTGCGCTGCCTGATAGACATCCATCAAGCGGGCCGAGTCCACTGCGGTATAAGTCTGGGTTGTGGAGAGGGCTGCATGCCCCAGCAGCTCTTGAATCGCCCGTAAATCGCCGCCTGCATTCAGAAGATGCGTCGCAAAGCTGTGGCGCAGGGCGTGGGGCGTTGCGGTTTCCGGCAGGCCAAGCTGCATCCGTGTCTGCTCCATCACTTTGGCGATGGCGCGGGCATTCAGGGCGCCGCCCTTGGCACCTCGGAACAGGGGGGCGTCCGGCTCTGGCTGATAGGGGCATAGGGACAGGTAGCGATCTACCGCTTTTCGGGCGGCGGCCAGAACCGGAACGATCCGCTCTTTGTTGCCCTTGCCGACGATCCGCAGGCTGTCGCCCAAGGGGATGTCGCGGCCCGTCAGGCCAAGCGCCTCTGAAATGCGCAGACCGCAACCATAAAGCAATGTCACAACGGCCACATCACGGGCGCCGATCCACGGGGTTTGCGATTGCAGTTCCACGGTTTCCAGCACCGCACGCGCGCCATCTTCGCTCAAGGGGCGGGGCAGGCGGGCCTTAACCTTGGGCGAGCGTGTGGCCAGCACAGCGGTCGGGTCGAACTTTTGCGTGCGGGCTAGCCAGCGGTAGAAACTTTTGACTGCCGAAAGCCGCCGCGCCAGTGACCGCGCGCCGGTGCCGCTGCGCCGCTCGGCGGCCATCCAAGCCCGCATGTCAGAGGGTCCGACAGTCGCCAAAGACGCCAGTCCCGAAGCGCCCCCGTGATAATCGGCCAGAAAAGACAGAAACCCCGCCACATCGCCGCTATAGGCAGTGATCGTGTGGTCCGAGGCATCCTTAATGCCCCGCTCATAGGCCAGCCAGCTTTGCAGGGCGTCCCTTTGTGCGGGGCTGATCAGGCTCATGACAGCCAGCGGCGCATGGCCCGCTCGAAGACGCCGGCAAAAAAGGCCAGCAGATCTGTGCCTTGCTGGGGGCTGAATTGATGTGGGTCTTCCGAGCCCATCACCAGCAGGCCGGGCAGACGTCCGGTGCCTAGGTTCAACAGCAGGCATGCCTCTGACCGGATGTCATCGGCTTTCGAGCCATGCACAGTCGCCTCGCCGCTGTGGATCTGGCGCAAGGTGACCTGCCGGATTTGCCCGCCACGTCCGTCGGTCAGATATTCACGGATAAAGCCCTCAGGCGCGGACGACAACACTGCGCCCATCTTGCGGACGGTGTTTTCTTCGCTGCCGTTGGTCTGGGTTTCCAGCACCAATCGCAGGCAATCCACCCGCAGGATTTGCGCTACATCGGTGCCAAGGCCCTTCAGAAAATCCTCAAAACTGACCGGATCTAACATTTTCAGCAGGGCGCGATGCACCTGATTGGTGCCTGCCAGATTTTCATAGGCGGCGGCGATGACTGTGCGGTGGGTGTCTTCCAACCGGTCAAGGCGGGTCTCCAACCGTTCCATCGCAAGGCCGCGCAGATCGACAATATTGCTACCCATCGCCCGCTCATTCGCAGAGATCAGTGCATGCATCAGGTCGCGGTCGTCCAGAATAAGTTCCGGATCGGCAAGGATGCGCGCGCGCAATTGCGCGTCGATCTTGGGACTGCTCATGTCTTGGCCTCGTTCTTTTTTAGAGTGTATAACATGGCTCCGGCCCGAATTTGCAGAGAAAATTCCCTCAATTTGGGAACCGGCCAAAGAAGGCATTGTAAATAAAACACAGGCGGTGGGCGTCCTCACGTCTTGGCGTTTCTTAACCAAGGCTTTACGCCCAAGCTGGTAGAGCCACTTTTGCCCGTCAACAAGGAGCGATGCGGTCCGTGCAGACATATTTTCCCGCCGCCGAGCCCTGCGCTGTTCTAACCACCCAACCGCTTGACCGGCCGCTGGATTATCTGGCGCCCGAAGGGGGCTGTGCCCTTGGCGATTTCGTTGAGGTGCCCTTGGGGCCGCGCAAGATCATCGGTGTGGTCTGGGGGCCTGCGGCGGGGGACTTTCCCCGCAATCGGCTGCGCCCG
Source organism: Pseudomonadota bacterium (assembly GCA_036139795.1). Taxonomy (GTDB): domain Bacteria; phylum Pseudomonadota; class Alphaproteobacteria; order Rhodobacterales; family Rhodobacteraceae; genus Donghicola. The sequence continues at coordinate 2,965 of JAYZYX010000180.1, forward strand.
ATCTTCAGGGTTCTGGATGCACCGCCCTTGGGGGATGATCTGCGAATTTTCTTGGAAAAATCAGCCGACTACACCCTGACGCCTTTGTCCGCGATGCTGCGTCTGGCCACCCGTGCGCCCGGTCTTGGGGGTGCTCCTGCCACCCGCCGGATCTACCGTCTTGGTGATGCCGAGCCCGACCGGATGACCGATGCCCGCACCCGCGTGTTAGAGGTGATGCGCGAATACGGCGGCCTTGCCTTCACCCAGCGCGAGCTGGCGGATATGGCGGGCGTAACCGCGTCGGTGATCAAGGGGTTGGTCAAACAAGGTGCTCTGCAGGAAGAGGATGCGCCCCGCGATCTGCCCTATCCGCGTCTTGATCCAGATGCGCCGGGTAAGGCGCTGACCGATGATCAGAAAGCTGCGGCAACGGTTCTGTGCGAAGGGATTGCGTCGGGAGCTTACGGAACCACTTTGCTGAAAGGTATCA
>JAYZYX010000181.1:0-22895 GCA_036139795.1 Pseudomonadota bacterium
CGGTACCGCCACCGTACATGGGGTTGAGCGTCTGAAAGGTGCGCCGGTGATGGCCACTGACCTGCGGGCCTCGGTTTCGCTGATTCTTGCCGGTCTGGCCGCCAAAGGGGAAACCCGCGTGAACCGCGTCTACCATCTGGACCGCGGATATGAGAGCGTCGAAACCAAACTTGGTGCATGTGGTGCCAAGATCGAAAGGGTGAAAGAACAGTGACCGAAGACGCACGTTTCGAAGATGCCAGCCCGAAGCCTCTGAACCTTGGGGCGATGGATGCCGAAGATCTGGCTGTGATCTCGGCTCTTGCGCAGGATGCGGTGCTGCCGGTGTCAGAGTTGCGGTTCGAAAAGGGGGCAGGGCGCTTTGCCCTGTTGCTGAACCGTTTTCGTTGGGAGGATAAGACCGCCGCCCGTCCCGAACGTGTGCAATCGGTTCTGGTATTCGAGCATGTGCAGGGCGTTGCGTCCCAAGGGATTGACCGCAGTGACAAGGATCAGGTCCTGTCGCTGCTGTCGGTCGAGTTTGCAGAAACCGACGCGCCAAGCGGCCACGTTGTTCTGAACTTTGCCGGTGATGGCGCCATGCGCCTGAGCGTTGAGGCGATTGAGGCGACATTGCGTGATGTGACGCGGCCCTACTATGCCCCTTCGGGCAAAGTGCCGGATCACGGTGCATGATCCGCCAGCTGGAGGTCTCCGAGGCTCAGGCCCTATTTGACCTCTGGATCGAAGGGCTAGAGGCCTTTCCTTTCGCTTTTCTACGCTCGGCTGACGAAGGCCGAGCGCAAGACCCTTCGCGCTTTGCAGAGGGGTTGGCCGCTGGCCAGTATTGGGGTGCTTTCGATCAGGATGAATTGGTCGGTTATGCATGTCTGCAAGGCTTCACCTTGGCGCGGCAAAAGCACCTGGCAGATTTCGGTCCCTTTTATGTCCGCTCAACCATGCAAGGGCGCGGCCTTGGGCGGGCCTTGTGCCGGGCGATGATCGATGATGCGCGTCAAAAGGGCTTTTTGCAGCTTGAACTGACGGTCTGGTCCGAGAACGCCACGGCCATACGACTGTATGAAAGCTTGGGGTTCCGGCGGTTCGGATGCCGTCCGCGCTCGGTCATCATTGACGGGCAGTCGTGCGACGATCTGCTGATGGCGCTGATGCTGGATCAGCAGACGTAGTTCTTGAGGACCGCGCCCCTGCGGTCTATGTCTGCGCCCAGAGTTAAAGGAGCCGCAGTCCATGCCCGTTTTCCTGTCCACCCGTGACGCCGATTTCGAAGACCAGTTCACCGCGCTGCTTGGTGCCAAGCGTGAGGACAGCCCCGATGTGGATCATATCGTGGCCGAGATCATCGCGGATGTGCGGGCGCGGGGCGATGAGGCGTTGTTGGACTACACCGCCAAGTTCGACCGCATGGACCTGAGCGCCGATCAACTGGCCTTCACGGCTGAGGAGATCGACGCACTGATCGCGCAGGTCTCGGATGAGGAACGCGCCGCGCTGGAAGTCGCCGCAGCCCGTATCCGCGCCTATCACGAACGTCAGATGCCCGAAGATCAGCGCTGGGTCGATGACAGCGGGGCAGAGCTTGGCTGGCGCTGGACGCCTGTCTCGGCGGCGGGTCTTTATGTGCCCGGAGGCCTGGCGTCCTATCCTAGCAGCGTTCTGATGAATGCGATTCCAGCCAAGGTGGCTGGAGTGGGCCGTCTGGCGATCACCGTGCCGACCCCTGATGGTGTTGCGAACCCGCTGGTGCTGCTGGCGGCCCGTCTGGCTGGCGTGGATGAGATCTACCGCATCGGCGGTGCGCAGGCCGTGGCCGCGCTGGCATATGGCACGGAAACCGTGCGCCCCGTGGACAAGATCACCGGCCCCGGCAACGCCTTTGTGGCCGCTGCCAAGCGCCGTGTGTTCGGCAAGGTGGGCATCGATATGATCGCTGGCCCGTCCGAGATTCTGGTGATCGCCGATAAGGACAATGATGCGGACTGGATCGCCCTTGATCTGCTGTCGCAGGCGGAACACGATGAAAGCGCGCAGTCGATCCTGATCACGGACAGCGAAGAGTTTGCCAGCGACGTTGTCGCCGCCGTTGAAAAGCGGCTGGAAACGCTGGAACGCCGCGCCATCGCGGGGGCAAGCTGGCGTGATTTCGGCGCGGTGGTGTTGGTTGAGGATATGGATCAGGCGGCCGCTCTGTCGGACCGTATCGCGCCGGAACACCTTGAACTGTGCGTCTCCGACCCTGACGCCCTGTCGGAAAAGATCACCCACGCGGGCGCGATCTTCCTTGGCGCTTGGACCCCTGAGGCGATTGGGGATTACGTTGGCGGTCCGAACCACGTGCTGCCCACTGCGCGTTCTGCCCGTTTCAGCTCTGGCCTGTCGGTGATGGATTTCGTCAAGCGGACCACGCTGGCCAAGATGACTCCGGCGGCGTTGCGTGCCATTGGCCCCTCGGCCGAGGTGCTGGCCAAGAGCGAAAGCCTTGAGGCGCACGGGCTGTCCGTGACCGCCCGTCTGCAAAAGCTGAATGACTAAGGGGTAGGGACCATGACGGCGACCATCTATCACAATCCCCGTTGCAGCAAATCCCGCAACGCGCTGACGATCCTGAAGGCAGCGGGCGAAGAGCCGAAGGTGGTCGAATACCTGAAAACCGGCTGGACCCGCGACACGCTGGTGACTTTGTTTACCGATGCGGGCATCAGTCCCCGTCAGGCCATGCGCAAGACCGAGGCGAAAGAATTGGGACTGCTTGGCGATGATGTCAGCACCAACGACATTCTTCAGGCGATGATTGAAAACCCCGTGCTGGTGGAACGCCCCATCGTGCAGACCCCCAAAGGCACCGCGATTTGCCGCCCTATGTCGAATCTGCTGCCCCTGCTGGCGCAGCCGCCGGCGGGACCGGTGCTGGACGCCAAAGGCAATGTGCTGGTGGATGAAGAAGGCAACGCCCTGTGACCGATACACCCAATATCGACGACGCACAGTTTCAGGACTTTGACCCCAAGCGCCTGTTCAGCGCGGAGCGCAGCACACATGCGCCGCGTATCCTGATGCTGTATGGATCGCTGCGCGAACGGTCTTTTTCCCGCCTGCTGGCTGAAGAGGCAGGCCGAGTGCTGACCCGCCTTGGGGCCGAGGTGCGGTTCTATGATCCCAAAGACCTGCCACTGCCCGATGGTGCCGACGCCAGCCACCCCAAGGTGGCCGAGCTGCGCGAGCTGGCCCAATGGGCCGAAGGTATGGTCTGGTCCAGCCCCGAACGGCACGGCAACATGACCGCTGTGATGAAGGCGCAGATTGACTGGATTCCCCTGTCGCTTGGCGGGGTGCGCCCGACCCAAGGCAAAACCTTGGCCTTGATGCAAGTGTGCGGCGGCAGCCAAAGCTTTAACACCGTGAACCAGATGCGCACTTTGGGGCGGTGGATGCGGATGCTGACCATCCCGAACCAGAGCAGCGTGGCCAAGGCATTTAACGAGTTTGATGCGGCAGGCCGGATGCTGCCCTCGCCCTATTACAACCGTATGGTCGATGTGATGGAAGAGCTGGTCAAGTTCACTTGGCTGACCCGCGATTTGAACGAATACCTGCTGGATCGCTACAGCGAGCGGGTGGAATCAGCTGAAGAGCTGTCTAAAAGGGTGAACCAGAAGTCCCTTTGACGTGGCATTCCGCTTGCGCCGCCTGCGGGCGTCGATAAAGTCGGGGGCGTATATGGAACAACCCCCTCAGTAAGCCATGTCTCGTATTTGTAATATTGCTCTGGACGACAGCAATCTGCCGCCGCCCACCCCCGAAATCGAACAAGAGCGTCGCGTCGCGATGTTCGATCTTCTTGAAGATAACAGCTTCGTGCTGCCCGTGCGTGATGATCGTGTCGTGCCCGATGGCCCGTATAGCGTGGATCTGGCGATCCGCGATAAACGTCTGGTTTTCGATATCAGCACCGAAAGCGGCGAGAAGGCGGCAGAATTCCACCTTTCGCTCGGGCCGTTTCGGCAAGTGGTCAAAGACTACTTCCAGATTTGTGCCAGCTATTTCGACGCTGTGAAAAAGATGCCCCCCAGCCAGATCGAAGCAATCGATATGGCCCGTCGCGGTATCCACAACGAAGGCGCCCGCATCTTGCAGGAACGCCTTGAAGGCAAGGCCGAGGTCGATATCGACACTGCGCGCCGTCTGTTCACCCTGATCTGCGTATTGCACTTCGGGGGCTGATAGGTGACGCGGGAACTTCCTCAATCAATCCTGTTTTGTTGTGATCATAACGCAGTCCGCTCGCCCATGGCGGAAGGACTGATGAAGAAGTTCTATGGCACGGATGTCTACGTGCAGTCTGTCGGTGTCAAAAATGATATGGAGATCGACGGATTTACCGTCGCGGTCTGCAAAGAGTTGGGCGTCGAACTGGAGCGTCACCGTGCGCGCAGTTTCGACCAGATGGAAGAGTGGGGGGATGATCTGTCGTCGTTCGATCTGATCGTCGCCCTCTCGCCCGCTAGCCAGCGCCGTGCGTTGGAGCTTACGCGGTATTTCCACCTCGATGTCGAATATTGGCCGATTTTGGACCCTACCGGACTAGGCGAAACCCGTGAGGCCAAGTTAGCCCAATTCAGGGCGGCGCGCGAACAGATCATCGAGCGCCTGAAAGAGAATTTTGGCGAACCGATTGGCGAGGAGACTTGATATGAGCGCACGGGACACGATCGAGACCTATTTCACAGCGTTCAACGCCGGTGAAACCGACAAGATGCTGGACTGTCTGGCCGATGACATTGCCCATCATGTGAATGAGGGGCAGGTTCGTGAGGGCAAGGAAAAGTTCGCCGCCTTCAACGACCACATGACCCGCTGCTACAAGGAAGAGCTGACCGATATGGTCATCTTCGTGAACGAGGACGGCACCCGCGCCGCGGCCGAGTTCATCGTGAACGGTACCTATCTGGCGACCGATGAAGGTCTGCCCGAGGCGAAAGGTCAGACTTATCGCCTGCCGGCGGGCTCGTTCTTTAGCCTGCGCGACGGGAAGATCACCCGCGTGGTTACCTATTACAACCTTGCTGACTGGATCCGTCAGGTCTCGGCATGAGCCTGAGGGTCGAGACGCTGCGCGGTGCCGCATTGGATGCGGCGCTGGATGATGTGGCGCGTCTGCGGATCGCCGTGTTCCGCGCGTGGCCTTATCTCTACGATGGTGATCTGGAATATGAGCGCGGCTATATGCAGGTCTACCGCAACAGTGACCGCACCGTTCTGGTCGGCGCTTTCGACGGGGATCGTCTGGTAGGCGCGGCCACCGGTACGCCCATGACCGATCACGCACAGGACTTTGCAAGCGCCTTTGAGGGCAGCGGTTATGATCTGGGCGACATCTTCTACTGCGCCGAATCTGTTCTGCTGCCCAAATATCGCGGGCAGGGTGCGGGGCATCGGTTCTTTGATCTGCGCGAAGAGCATGCCCGCGCCTTGGGGGCCAAATATACGGCCTTTTGCGGCGTGCAGCGCCCCTTGGATCATCCCATGCGCCCTGCGGATTATGCCCCGCTGGACCCGTTCTGGCGTAAGCGCGGCTATCAGCCGTTAGAGGGTGTGGTTGCCAAGTTCCGCTGGAAGGATCTGGGCGATGAGGCCCAAACAGAAAAGCCCCTGCAGTTTTGGCTGCGGGAGCTTTGAAAACTCGGGAATAGGTGAGGGGGCCAGGGGTTGGGGGATAGGTGAAACGTGCCGCGCGGGCCACTCGTACGACCGACCATGAAACTCATTACGCCCACTGGTAAAAAACCGCAAAGAACGCTTCATACGCTGTGGACGGGGATAGACGGTCACTCGAGAAAATATACTTCCGACCAGTGGCGCCGCTGGCGCCCCTCGGTTCAAGCACTGCCTGAACACCTTTTTTGTAGCTTTTAATTTGCAGAAATGCTCGTTCGCAATGGTGCAGAATCTGTCGGCATTTGGTGGGGTCGGGTGTCGTTTGGATATAATATGTAAACTAGTCTTAGTTTTTAACTGCCCTAAGGGACCGTAAAAACCGAAAGGATGTACGATGAAAGTCGCAGCCGCAGCATACCCGATCGATTGGCACGAATCGTGGGCCAGCTATGCCGACAAGATTCGGCGCTGGGTCTATGAGGCCGCAGAGAACGGCGCACAGATGATGGTTTTTCCCGAATATGGCGCGATGGAATTGGCCTCATTGGCGGGGGCGGAACGGGCAGGGGATCTGGCCCAGTCGATCACCGCCGTGTCCGAGCGCGTGGCCGAGGCCGACGCACTGCACGCGGCCCTAGCGCAAGAAACCGGCACCTACATTCTAGCCGCCAGTGCGCCTGTTCCTGACGGGGACAAAGTGGTGAACCGTGCACGGTTCTTTAATCCCGCGGGCGATATGGTGTTTCAGGACAAGCAGATCATGACCCGGTTTGAGCGGGAAGATTGGGATATCGCAGGCGGCGGCCCGTTGAAGGTCTTTGATACGCCCTTTGGTAAAGTCGGTATTCTGATCTGCTATGATTCGGAATTTCCCCTGCTTGGCCGCAGTTTGATTGAGGCTGGCGCCGAAATCATTCTTGTGCCTTCCGCAACCGAGGCGCTGGCCGGTTACACCCGCGTGCGCATCGGGGCTATGTCGCGCGCGCTAGAGGGGCAGTGTGTGACGGTCATGGCCTCAAACGTAGGAGAGGCCCCATGGTGTGAGGCCGTGGATGTGAATACCGGCATGGGGGGCATATTCTGTCCACCGGATAAGGGGTTTGCTGCCAATGGTGTGCTGGCCGAAGGGGTGATGAATACCCCCGGCTGGACCTATGCAGAGGTGGACGTCGAACAAATCCGACAGGTGCGTCTGGACGGCGGGGTTCTGAATGTGCTTCATTGGCAAGAGCAGCATCCTCGTGTGAACAGGGCAGAAATCTCATCTTTCTGAGATTTGCCTTGAAAATCTGCTATAATGGCTCCATTTAGTAGCGCGCCCGACAAGAGGGCGGCTTTATGAATGGAGAGACCATGGCCAAGGAAGAACTGCTCGAATTTCCCGGTGTCGTGAAGGAACTCCTGCCTAATGCGACGTTTCGGGTCGAGCTTGAGAACGGTCATGAGATCATCGCACATACGGCAGGCAAGATGCGCAAGAACCGCATCCGTGTTCTGGCTGGCGACAAAGTTCAGGTGGAAATGACCCCCTACGATCTGACTAAAGGTCGGATCAACTACCGCTTCAAGTAACCGTGGCGCTTATTCTCGGCTCGGGAAGCCCCCGCCGTCGGGAGCTGCTGGCGCAGCTTGGAGTGGTCGCAGTCGATATCCGCCCGCCGGATATCGACGAGACTCCGGCGCGGGGCGAATTGCCCCGCCCTTATTGCGAACGCATGGCGCGTGAAAAGGCGCTGGCCGTTCGGGCGGAGGCAGACGATATTGTCCTGTCCGCAGACACCACCGTTGCATTGGGGCGCCGCATTCTTGGCAAGCCCGCTGATGAAAAAGAGGCCGCAGAGTTCCTGATCGGCCTGTCTGGTCGTCGTCACCGTGTGATCACCGCTGTGGCCATCCGTCGGGGCGAACGTCTGTGGGAGAAATCCGTGGTCACTCAGGTCGCGATGAAACGGCTGAGCGACGATGAGGTGAACCACTACCTTGCCAGCGGCGACTGGAAGGGCAAAGCGGGTGGCTACGGTATCCAAGGCCCCGCCGGCGCTTTCATCCCGTGGATCAACGGATCATTTACCGCTGTCGTCGGCCTTCCCGTGGCCGAGACCGCAAACCTGCTGCGCGCAGCGGGCTACCCCCTATATGGAGAGAACGCATGAAGGGTCGTTTGATCGCTCTGGATCACATCGGAGAATTGGAGGCCGCCGCACTGATCGTGGATGGTCGTCTGGAAGATCTGATCATCGACACGGATGCGCCGACCCCCGGCACCATCTACCGCGCCATCGCTGACCGTCCCATGAAGGGGCAGGGCGGAATGTTCTTGAACACGCCCGACGGCCATTGCTTTTTGCGCCAGACCAAGGGGCTTGCCCCAGGTCAGGCGGTGCTGGTGCAGGTGACTGGCTACTCGGAGGCTGGCAAAGCGATTCCGGTGACCGCAGACGTGCTGTTCAAAAGCCGCTTCGCCATCATTACGCCGGAAAAGCCCGGTCTGAATATCTCGCGCTCGATCCGCGATGAGGACCGCCGCGAAGAGCTGCTGGCCATCGCGAACGAACAGATGGGTGACAATGACTTTGGTCTGATCCTGCGCTCGGCTGCGGCAACCGGCTCGGACGATGAGATCGCCGAGGACATCCGCGCGATGGTCGACATGGCCACCGCAGTTCTGGGTGATCTGGACGGCAAAGAGCCGGAGAAGCTGATCGAAGGGGATGGCCCTCACACCGTCGCGTGGCGCGAATGGCATGAGCCTGCAACCATCGACACCGAAGTGGGCAGCTTTGAGGCCCACGGCGTCATGGACATGATCGAGGACCTGCGCCGTCCCCGCGTGGATCTGGGCATTGGCAATAACTCGTGCCTATTTGTCGAGCCGACACGTGCGTTCGTCGCGGTGGACGTGAACACCGGTGCGGATACGTCGATGGCGGCGGGTTTGAAGGCCAACCTCGCGGCGGCCAAAGCGATCCCCCGCGCGCTGCGTTTGCGCGGTCTTGGCGGCATGATCATCATCGATCTGGCCCCTATGCCCAAGAAAGAGCGTCGCACCTTCGAAACCAGCCTGCGCGCGCAGCTAAAGTCCGACGGTATCGACACGGTTTTGGCCGGTTGGACCCCGCTGGGGAACTATGAGCTTCAGCGCAAGCGCGAGCGCCGCCCCCTGAAAGATTGCCTTCCCAAGGAGTGATCCATGAGCTGTCCGATCTGCCAATCCAAGACTGATCCCAACTACCGTCCGTTCTGCAGCAAGCGCTGTGCGGATGTGGATTTGGCCAAGTGGCTTTCGGGCAGCTACGCTGTTCCCTCCAGCGATCCGGAGGATGTGGAACAGGCCATCGAGGCGGTCGAAGAAATAAATCGCAAGCCGCATTAAAAAAGTTCGAAAACGGTCTGGACACTCCTGAAAACTCGGCATAATACCTCCCTCACCCGAACGGAGACGTTCACCCAGCCCGGGTAGCTCAGGGGTAGAGCAGTGGATTGAAAATCCTCGTGTCGGTGGTTCGATTCCGCCCCCGGGCACCACTTTCTCTCAGAGAAAAGTCGTTATGAAACACAGCTTTGCGCTGTGTTTTTTGCGTTTTGGCTTAGGCTTTGCGACCTCTGTCCTATGACTGGGTGCTGTACGCAGGGGCTATAATCTGGCAGAAAAACGGATAGCCCGTGATCGGGACGAATACCCAGCGGAGACAGCCGAAATGACCGAAAGCAGCCTTTCTGAACAGGACTCCGTTGAGCTGGGGGAACTGGGGCAGTCGTTGGGGTTTCTGATCCGGCTGGCGCAGGTGCGCGTTTACGACCAGTTCTATGAGCGTTTTGGCGAAAGCGATCTGCGGCCGGGCGAATTCTCGATCCTTTGGGCGATCCATCTGAACCCCGGTATCCGGCAGGGGCTGTTGGCGCAGGCGCTGCATATCAAGGCCGCGCATATGACCAAGATCATCCGCCGGTTCGAAGACAACGGCATCGTTGAACGCCATATCCCCGAGGATGACCGGCGCTCGGTCCATCTTTCGTTGACCAAGGCGGGGACAAAACTGGCGCTGGAACAGCAGACCGCCTTTTTCGGTCCTGATTGCTACAATCGTCACGATATGACCGATGAGGACGCGGCCATGCTGGCGCATCTTTTGCGCAAGTATATGGGTATGTCCTGACCCTCAGAAATAGTTTCCATGTAAACTGTTCTGGTGTAGAACCTTCCTCAGAGTTTCTGGAGGGAGAGAGCTTATGGACATCGCAGGCAACGCATATTTCGTCACCGGTGGCGGTTCGGGCCTAGGGGCCGCAACGGCCGTGCGTCTGGCAGCGCAGGGTGGCAAGGTTGCAGTGTTCGATCTGAATGCAGAGGCCGCGCAAGAGGTGGCGGACCGCATTGGCGGCGTGGCGTTTTCGGGCGATGTGGCGGACCCGGCGGCGGTTGAGGCCGCATTAGACGGCGCTATCGCGGCGAACGGTCCACTTCGCGGCGTGGTGCTGTGTGCAGGGATCGGGCGGGGTGGACGTGTCGTGGGTCGCGACGGCGCGTTGCCTTTGGACCAGTTCGAGATTGTCCTGCGCGTGAACCTGACCGGCACCTTCAACGTGCTGCGACTTGCTGCCGAGCGCATGTCCAAGACTGAAGAACTGCCCAGTGGCGGACGCGGTGCCATCGTCATGACCGCCTCTCTGGCGGCATTTGACGGGCAGGTGGGGCAGGCGGCCTATTCGGCGTCCAAGGGTGGCGTTGCGGCGATGACCCTGCCGATTGCCCGCGAATTCTCGCGCTTTGGCATTCGGGTGATGACCATTGCGCCGGGCCTCTTCCACACGCCGCTAATGGCGGGCCTGTCGGACGACGCGATCGCCTCGATCACCAAGGATATCCAGTATCCCGCACGCCTTGGTAAACCTGATGAGTTCGCCCAGATGGCCGAGAGCATTCTGGCCAATGACTACCTGAACGGCGAAGTGATCCGTCTGGACGCAGGCGCGCGACTGTCCCCGAAATAAGCGGTTATTCCGCCGGTTCGGTCTGCGCCTTGCCCGGTGCGGACCGATAGACCAGCGGCGCGTCAGACGCCGCATGAGCATCGGCGCGGGCGGCCAGATCGGCATGGTGGGGAGACTTTTTGCACACCGGATCGGTGGCAGAGGCATCGCCCGCCAGCGCCATCGCCTGACAACGGCAGCCGCCGAAATCCTTCAGCTTGCGGTCGCAACTGGTGCAGGGCTCGGACATCCAATCGGTGCCGCGATAGGCGTTGAAGGCGGGGTTGTCTTGCCAGATGTCACCAAGGGCGTGGTCACGGACGGACCAGAATTCCAGATGGGGGATGGTTTGCGCAGCGTGGCAGGGCAGGACGATGCCATCGGGGGCGACGTTCAGGCCGGTGGTGCCCCAACCGCCCATACAGCGTTTCGGGTAGTCCGAGTGGTAGTCCGCAGGTACATAATCAATCACCAGCTTGCCCTTCAGGGCGATGCGGGCCTCGGCCACCAGACGGCTGGCCTCTTTGGCTTGTTCGCGGGTCGGCATCAGGGCGTCGCGGTTTTGCAGGGCCCATCCGTGAAACTGGACAGTGGCGACCTCGATCCGGCGGGCACCCATTTTCTGCGCCATCTCTAGCGCGCGGGGCAGCTGGTGCAGATTGCGGCGGTGTAGGACCGCGTTCAGGGTCAGTGGAAAGCCGATCTCTTTGATCCAGCCCGCCACCTGCATCTTGCGGGCGTAACCGCCTTTATATCCGCCAATCTCATCGGCCATTTCTGGTGTGGTGCCTTGAAGAGACAGCTGGATGTGATCCAGTCCTGCCTCATCCAGTTCTTTCAACCGGCGTTCGGTCAGGCCGATGCCCGAGGTGATGAGGTTCGTATATAGGCCCGCATCCCGCGCCGCTTTCACCAGATCGGTCAGGTCGCGACGGGTGGCAGGCTCGCCCCCCGACAGGTGCAATTGCAGCACCCCCAGTTCAGCCGCCTGACGAAAGACGCGCACCCAATCCTGTGTTTTTAGCTCTTGCTCTTGCCGCGCCATTTCCACGGGGTTCGAACAATATGGGCAGGACAGAGGACAACGATGGGTCAGTTCCGCCAGCATGGCGATGGGGGGCTGATGGGTCATGCGACCTCCAGAAACAGGCGTTCGCGCAGGGCGTTCAGAAAGCCAGCGGCGTCACCGGCGATCTGCTCTTGCGGGGCGTTGTAGGTGGCGGCCAAGTCAGCGGTGATCTGGTCAAAGCTGGCGGTGCCATCAACGCGGCTTAGGATCGCGTGGCCGATGGGGTCCAGCCGCACGGCCCGTTCAGGGGCAAGCAACACCCACGCATCACGCACCTTGTCATGGTGCAGCCGCACGCCGCGGGGCAGGCAGGGGATGTCCGCCCCCTGCATTATGATGCCTTGGCCAGCAGCATTCCCGTCCCGGGCTGCCATGCGCCGGGTGGCACGCGGGCGGGTTCCACATAGGCCGAATGCAGCGCGTCCAGTTGCGACCACAGAACATCGGTCTTGAAGATCAGCGCCTTGGCGGCGGCGTCCTGCTTTTCCTGCGTGTCCGCATGATCCAGCACCCATTTCAGACCAAAGGCCACGTCCTTGGGGGCCTCGGTCAAGCGCTTGCGGAAATAGGACAGGGATACATCGTTGGCGAAATCGTAGTTCTTCAGTAGCCCTTCGATCCGGTTGGCGTGGATCGCAGGCGCAAAGAGTTCGGTCAGCGAGGCGGCCACAGCCTCAAGCAAGGTCTTGTCGCGGACAAATCGCACATAGGCATCGACGGCGAATTTGGTGGCGGGCAGGACGCCCTCGCAGGATTGGACATAGTCGGGGTCCAGACCCACAGCCTCGGCCAGTTTCAGCCAGCGCTTTATGCCGCCTTCGTTCTCGGCGGTGCCGTCGTGATCCTCGATCCGGCTGCGCCAGATGCGGCGCATCTCGGGGTCTTCGACGCGGGACATAAAGGCTGCGTCCTTCATCGGGATCGAGTGCTGGTAGTAGTAGCGGTTGATCACCCATGCCCGCACCTGATCGGGGGTGCAGCCGCCCCCGTGCAACAGGTGGTGAAACGGATGTTTGTCGTGGTACCGGTCGGCCCCGATCTGACGCAGGCGGGCCTCAAATTCTTCGCGGGTTGCGGTCATGGTGTGATCTCCAGTCCGTCTTGTCCGATGATCCAACCTTTCGCCTCGGCCTCGGCACGCTCATCGCTGTCGGGGCGCAGGACGGGGTTAGTGTTGTTCATATGCACAAATACGCGGGTGCCGATGGTCAGGTCGGCCATCTGGGCGATGCTGCCGTCGGGGCCGCTGATCGACATATGGCCCATACGGGCGCCGGTCTTTTGCCCCAGCCCTTCGCGGATCATCTCATCATCCTGCCAGAGCGTGCCGTCAAACAGCAGCGCATCCGCGCCATCAATGCGCGCGCGTAGATCGTCGTTCAGGATCGCGCAGCCGGGGATGTAGAGAACCCGCTTGTCGCCCGCCTTTAGTTCAACACCGACGGTCTGGTCACCGATCAACTGGGTGTCGACAGTCTCGCCCTCAAGATACAGGGGCACCTTGCCAGGCACGGCAAAAAGCGTTGCGGTCAGGTCGGGGGCCAGCTCAAACGGGGTGTCCAAAGCAATCTGGCTGCGGTCCACCACGCCTTCGCGCAGGGCCGAGAAGATTGGATTGTCGGCGATCACCTGATGGATACCAGCAGTGGCAAACAGGGTGAAGGGCTGAACCTCGCGCAGGGTCAGCAGACCCGCCACATGGTCGATATCGCCGTTGGTCACAAGCACGCTGCGCAGGGGTAGGGTGCGGGGGCCGGTCGGGTGAAGTTCGGGGCAGGCGGCCATCTGGATGCGGATATCGGGCGAGGCATTCAGGATCGCCCAATCGCGACCATTGCCTGACACCGCCAATGAGGACTGCGTCTGCGCGGGGATCTTGCCCTGTCGCGCCAGATTGCAGTTCCGGCATCCACAGTTCCACTGGGGCAGCCCGCCGCCGGCGGCTGCCCCGAGGATCCGCATTCGCAAAGTCATGCGCGCGGGATCCGGATCAGAACAGTACGACGCCGCCTTCGTCCTCGGACGGGCCATACATGTTGATCTCCATGCCGCACTCGATTTCGCGGATCTGGGGTTTGCTCCAAGCCATAGTTTTCTCCTCCTCCTGTTGGTCCGGATCGCATCCGGTGAAGATCAGCCTGCCAGAACCGCCCCCCGCTTCGCCACTCTTGTTTTCGTGATCAAGCATAGCCTTTAGTCGCAAGAATCGGCATGTTTCGGGTAGTTTTCTCAAGGCCAGTGCGGCGAAAGTCGCAAAACGCCCCGCCCGATACTTATGGTTGAATTGCGGGAATGGCGGTTGCGGCCTCAGACTTTGGTAGAATGCAGGGCAAAGGACTCTGCGTCGCAAGGGAGGAGACGGCCATGGGCCTTTTTAGCAAATTGTTCGGGCAGGATGAGGTCAAACCGACCCCCTCTTACGCCCACGTGAAAATCCACCCCGAAGTGGATAACGGCGTCAAAGCGGGGGACCCGAACTTTGGCGGCGGTATGCTGCGCTGCAAGTGCAAGTCAGCGCCGGTCGTCGTGCGTGTCGGGGCACAGACCATGCATAACCACGTCTGCGGATGCACCAAATGCTGGAAGCCGGCAGGGGCGATCTTCAGCCAGATTGCAGTGGTCCCGCGCGACAAGGTTTCCATCATGGAAAACGCCGACAAGCTGTCCATCGTCGATCCGACCGCCGCGATCCAGCGTCACGCCTGCCGCGATTGCGGCGTTCACATGGTGGGGCGCATCGAAAATGACGGCCATCCGTTCTACGGGTTGGATTTTGTTCATACGGAATTGTCGTCGCAGGATGGCTGGTCAGGGGCAGAATTTGCGGCCTTTGTTTCGTCGATCATCGAATCCGGGGTGCCACCGGGCCAATTGCCAGCGATTCGGGGGCGCCTGAAAGAGTTGGGACTAGAGCCTTACGACTGTCTGTCTCCACCTTTGATGGATGCGATCGCGACCCATGTGGCAAAGACTCAGGGTGGAAAAACCTGACCACATAGACATTGGTATGCGGTGGAATGCCGATTTTCCGGCCGGCTCAGATTTTTGGTGAAAAGTTGGAAACATGCGTTACGCTCTCGCTCAGGGAGGAAATCGTTATGTACCATCAACCAGCGACTGTGCCGGCTGGACAGATCGAGTCTGTCCTGATCGTTGACGATCATCCGCTTTATAGCGACGCGCTTGAAGCAAACCTGAAAATCGTCTTTGAAGATTGCGAGATTACCAAGTCCAAGTCGCTGAAAGACGCGCTGAAATGTCTGGACGACGGGGTAGAGCCTGACTTGGTCATGTTCGATCTCAAACTGCCCGATGTGCGCGGGATTTCCGGTTTCCAATCCCTGCGGGACCGCAAACCCGACACGCCCATTCTTGTGATTTCGTCCCTGACCTCGATCGAGGTGGTCCACGCGCTGATGGAGCGTGGGGCCGCTGGCTTCCTACCCAAGGATTCCTGCTCTGAGGTTCTAGGCCGCGTGGTCACCAGTGTGATCGCAGGCGAGCGTTACGTGCCCACAGCCTACCGCAAGGAACCCCGCGCAGCGGTACAGGACGCCCCCAAGACCAAACTGGATGAACTGACCCCGCAGCAGCAGAAGATCATGCGTCTGATCTGCTCGGGCAAGGCGAACAAGCAGATCGCATATGAGCTGAACCTGGCCGAGGCCACGGTGAAGGCCCATATCACCGCGCTGCTGCGTCGGCTTGGGGTTCAGAACCGGACACAGGCTGCCATGTTGATGGAGGGCTCACTGGCGGCCAACAGCAATGAGGTCACCGACCCCGACGCACTGGCCTTCCTGACCCACTAAGGTTGTCGAATGCTGGATATGAACCGCCTTCCCCGCTTTGTCAGCGTTGCTGTGTCGCGGGCATTGGAGGCCGAAAGCGCTGTCGCCGAGGCTGTGGCGCAGATTGACCGCCGTGAGGCATGCTTTGTGCTGGCTTTCGCGCCGAACCATCTGCCGCTGGGGCAGGTGGCCGCGGCGCTGGATGCCTATATGGGCGGAGTGCCCGTCTTCGGCTGTTCGACCGCCGGTCAGATCACACCGGAAGGCTATGAGACTGGCGCACTGATGCTGGTCAGCTTTCCGCGCCGCTATTTCCGCTGCGCCTCGATGTTGATCACGCCTTTGAACCCGTTGTCGATGCAGACCATTGCGGATGACGCCACGCGGCTGCGCAATAACTTTCAGCGCACGGCGGGTTGGCGGCGGCTAGGGCTGTTGATGGCGGACGGGGTGTCAAAGCAAGAAGATCTGCTGGCCTCGACCCTTGAAAGCTGTCTGGGGGATATCCCGATCTTTGGCGGCTCGGCCGGAGATGCCCTGACGTTCGAACAGACCTACGTGCTGCATCGGGGCGAATTCCATCCCAACGCGGCGCTGCTGCTGCTGATCGAAACGGCGCTGGATTTCCGTGGCCTCGGGTTTGACCACTTCCTGCCCACGGAAAAGCTGATGGTGGTGACCGATGCGGTCCCCGAAGAACGTCTGGTGCTAGAGTTGAACGGCGCCCCTGCCGCGCAGGAATATGCCCGTGCGGTTGGCTGTCAGCCGCAGGATTTGTCGCCCGAGATTTTCGCCGAAAACCCGATGCTGGTGCGGCAGAACATGAACTTTCACGTGCGGGCCATCCATGCGACCCACGGTGCGGACGGGCTGGCCTTTCTGGGCGCGATTGATGACGGGCTGATCCTGACACTTGGCCAAGGGACCGAGATTATCCAGACCCTTGAGACCGGTCTGGACCAGCGCGACGATAAGGGAATGCTGCCCGATTTCATCCTTGGGTTCGACTGCGTCCTGCGCAAGCTGGAGTTCGAACAGAAAGGCATGTGCGATGAGGTCTCAGAGGTCTTTCGCCGTCGCCGCGTTCTGGGGTTCAACACCTATGGCGAACAGCATTGCGGCGTGCATGTGAACCAGACCTTCGTGGGCGTGGCCTTCTTTGACCCCGTACCGGAGGGCTTGAATTGATCGATCAGGACGAACCATTAGAGGTCCAAGTGGTCCGTCAGGCCAAGATCATCGATGCCCTGATCCGCCGCGCAAACCGCCAGCACGAGCTTGGCAACTCGGCCTATTCCTCGTTCCAGTCGGCGATTTCCTTGCAGGCGCAGGTCTGGGCCAAGACCCGCGATCTGGAACGGACGACCTCGGAGCTGGCCAACGTCCGCGATGACCGTGAACGGACCCGCAAGAACCTGACCGAGGCGCTGGCGGCGATGGAGGGCGGTTTTGCCCTGTTCAGCCACAACAGCCTTGAGGTCAGCAATGACCTGTTCCAGAGTATCACGCCCGATCTGCTACCCCGTCTGGTGCGGGGTCTGAAGATCGACGAATACATCGACGCGCTGCTGACCAGCAAATATCTGGTCTCGACCGACGGGCGGCTGTTCGGGGCTTTGGCACAGGCGCGGCGATCTGCTGTTGGGACGCCGGTGACGGCGGTGGTGATTGAACTGCTGGGGGACCGGTTCTTTCAGGTGAACCTGCAACGGACGAGCACCCACAACATGATCATCCTGCTGACCGACATCAGCCGGATCGTGCGTCAGAACCGGTCCGAGACCGAGACCTTGATCGACCAGCAGGCCCACTATCTGCAAGCCGCGTTCGAGAATATGACCTCGGGGGTGTGTACCTTTGCCGAAGACGGCACGGTCAAGATGTACAACCAGCGTTTCCGCCAGCTATTGGGGCTGCCCTATACGCTGTTGCAAACGGGAGTCGAGTTGCAGCGTTTGCTGCGGCATGTGCGTGCCCATGCGGTGGCCGATGACGCCGCAGGGTTTGAAGAGGCCTACTGGCTGGACCGTCTGAAAAAACAGGGCCGGTTCCGTGCCCGTCTGCGCCATTCCAACGGGCGGGTGCTGGATATGCACGCCCATGTGCTGCCTGATGGCGGCTTTCTGGTGGATCTTGGCGATGTCAGCGCCGAAATCCGCACCGCCGAGATGCTGGAAAACCGCGTTGCCGAGCGTACGGCCGAGCTAACCGAAGCCAACAACCGCCTGCGCCAGCAGTATGAGGAAAAAGCGCGGGTCGAGGAAAAGCTGCGCGAGGCCAAGGAACGGGCCGAGGCGGCTGTGTCCTCGAAAACCCGCTTTCTGGCGGCGGCCAGTCACGATCTGCTGCAACCGATCAATGCGGCCAAGCTGATGATTTCGACCCTGAAGGACGCCACGCGGGAATCGGCGGTGTTTCCCATGGTGGACCGGCTGCAAAGCAGCTTCACTTCGACCGAGCAGTTGCTGCATTCGCTCTTGGATATCTCGCGTCTGGACAGCAGCGATTCTGCGGCGCTGTCGCCTTCGGACATCTGTCTGGGGACGCTGATGCAGGGGGTCTATGACGATCAAAAGCAGCTGGCGGAAAAGAAGGGCGTGCAATTGGACGTGGTGCCGAACATGTTGTTCGTGCGCTCTGATCCTGTGTACCTGCTGCGCTCGATCCAGAACCTTGTGGTGAACGCGATCCAATACACACCCGAAGGCGGGCGCGTGCTGTTCGGCTGCCGCCGTCGGGGTGATCAGGTGGTGCTTGAGGTCTGGGACACGGGCATCGGCATCAGCCTTAAGGATCAGGCCCGTATTTTCGAGGAATTCACCCGCGCCGGAAACGTGCCTTTGGGAACGGGCGTGGGTCTGGGTCTGTCCATCGTGGAACGCACCTGCCGCCATCTGGGCCATGAGGTGACGGTGAAATCGAAACCCGGTGTGGGGTCGGTCTTTTCCATCGCCATGAAGATGGTCGAGGGGCAACCCGCCCAATCCGAAGAACGCTCGCCCATCGGACTGGACGAAAGCCATGAACTGGATCTGATCGTTTTGGTGGTCGAGGATGACCCCGACGTGATGTTCGCCATGACCTCAAAGCTGGAGCAATGGGGGGCCAGTGTCTTGGGGGCACCGTCCACAGCGCAGGCCCTACAGCATGTGCGCGATATGGGCATCCCGCCAGATATCATTCTGGCCGATTACCAGCTTGGTGGCACCGACACGGGCCTGCGAGCGATCAAAGCCGTGCGAGAGCTGTCAGAGGCGCAGGTGCCTGCCATCATGATCACTGCTGACCGCGGTGACCATTTGCTGCGGATGGGGGCCGAGAACGGCTTTACCGTGCTAACCAAACCCGTCCGCATCCGCAAGCTGCGCCCCTTGATCGAATGGCTGACCCAGCCACAAATGCCTGAGGCAGAGGCTCTTGGTACAGACGAAAGTCGGCCATGACAGGGCATGGCGGGCGGATACGCTGATCCTCAAGGGGAGGAACTTTACATGCAGAAAATGCGGAAAAAACTGGTCTCTCTGGCGCTGGTTTGCGCCATGGCCGCGCCGCTACAGGCGGCTGTGATCGAGGGTAACGCCCTATATGATCATCTGTTCAAGACCGGCACGCTGGATCATGTGGGGGCAGGGACCCAGTTGGTTTATACGCGGCAGGTCAGCAACTCGGTGCTGCCCGAGGCGGCAACACGGGACACGGGGCAAGTGGTGCTGACGCTTGAGGCAGGCGAAACTCCAATGGCGGCGCTGCAATTCCAGCAGGATGGCAAGCACCGGAACCTTGGCACCTTTCCGGCCAGTATCGGCAACCCGATGATCATGTATTTCGCTGAAACCGTCGCGCGGGACATGGCCGAAACCGCAGGGGGCAGCCCGTTCTATATCCGCAACCGTTTGAAAGAGGCGCTGGTCAGCGCCGCAGAGGTCAGCGAAGGCACCGCGATGGTGGATGGCAAAGAGGTGCCCGTTAGCACGATCACGATGGTGCCTTTTGCCAATGACCCCAACCGCGCACGGATGCAGGGCTTTGCCGATCTGACGCTGACGGTCACGGTCTCGCAAGACGTGCCGGGCTGGTATCTGGCGATGGCGGCAGATGCGCAGCACGACGGGCAAGGCTACCGGTCCGAGACGCGCTTTATGGCGCTAGAGGCCAAGTGATGCGGAATGTGGTGCGCATTGCGGTGCTATGTGCGGCCATCGGGGGCGGTGTCGCCCCCGTCATGGCGCAAAGCGTGGCGCAGCGGCTGAATGATTTCCCCACAGCGGCGCGGGCGGACTATGTGTTCGCCTGCATGGCCACCAACGGCCAAACCCGCGAGATGCTGGACAAATGCGCCTGCTCGATCGACGAAATCGCCACGATCCTGCCCTATGAGAAATACGTTCAGGCCGAAACCGTACTGTCCATGCGCCTGACAGGGGGCGAGCGTATGGCGATCTTTCGCAGTGCTGCCTCCGCCAACACGCTGGTGGCCGACCTGCGCCGTGCGCAGGCCGAAGCTGAGGTGATCTGCTTCTAGCTGCCCGATTTGGACAGAGGCTTGCGCCAGATGTTGCCTTCGGTATCGGTGGCGGTGACGATCAGGTCACCGGCGCCATTGTCTGTGTAGAGGAAGCGGAACACAGGGTTTTCACTGATCGAAATGCCGCCCTCCATGGTGAACAGCTCTTCTTCGCCCTGAGTTACCTTGATCGTGTCGATGAAGTGGGCCGGTATGAACAACTGGGTCAACTGGTTTCGCTGAAGGCCCGAATAATTCGGATGGCGGATCATGATCTGCGCTTCCTGCCGCCCGTCGCTGCGGGGCGCGAATTCACGCAGGCGCATCTCTCCCATATTCGCCAATGAGGTTTCCGCGTCCTTGGTCGCAGGGGCTGAACATCCGCCAGAGGCCTTCACATAAGCGCCATCCATCGACGTGCCGGCAGCGGTGTCCGCGATCACGCGCACGTCGGAATATTCGTTCACGCGCACCCGCAGTTCAAAGTCCAGCGGATGCATGGCCGACCCGAAGGTAAAGGTTCCTGCCACGGGGGCGGGGTTTTCATCCACCACGACCACGGCGCGCGTCACCGGACTGGCCGGATCATCCTGCCGGATGCGTAGGGGCACGGTGGCGGCATCCTGTGCGCGGGCGGGCGCCTCAAGGTGCCAAAGGCCGGTGGCGGCAGCGGGGGTGATGTCTCCGATAATGTCGCCCTTCAGTTCTTCCCATGTGGGACTGGGCAGCAATGGATTGTCTTGGGCCGATGCGGCACCTGCCAAAAGGCAGATCACGGCACCGGCCATCAGGTGGCGTGTAGGCATGGTGGGTTCTCCTCTTGGAATAAAAGTATGCCATTTGCCCTGCGGACCGCCCAACACAGCCGAAGGTCTGTGTGGTGGCATGCTTAAGCACACCCCAGCATTTACTGGGGGAAAGGGGGTGCCGCATGTTTGAAGCCCTTGCAATGGTCTGTCTGGAAAGCACCTGCCACGAGGTTCTGGCACCGGGGTATGAGGCCGCAACGCTGGCCGAGTGTGAGGCGGCTTTAATTGCCCGAATGCCCGAGGGCGTTACCGCCGCCCGCTGCGCGGTCAGTGGGCCTGCTTTACAGGTAGAAGAGATTGCGCCCGGCATTTTTGCCCATATCGGCGCGATAGAAGAGCCTGATCCGCGCAACGGTGGCGATGTGGCGAATCTTGGGTTTGTCATCGGGGATCAGTCGGTTGCGGTGATTGACGCAGGCACCACCCGCCATGTGGCCGAGGGGCTGTGGCGGGCGATCCGCCAGCACACGGATTTGCCCGTCAGACATTTGATCCTGACCCATATGCACCCTGACCATGTGTTGGGCGCGCCCCTTTTTGCGGAGGCAGGCGCGCAGGTCATAGGGCATGAAAACCTGCCCCGCGCCTTGGCCGACAGGCAAGAAGGATACTTGCTGCGGCTCGGGCAAGAGATCGGTGCCGCAGGCTTTGAAGGCAGTGGAATCGCCCCTATCGATCAGGGAATCACTGGGCCGGTCACAGTAGATCTGGGCGGGCGCAGTCTGACGCTGACCCCTTGGCCGTTGGCCCACACAGGTACGGATGTGACGGTGCAAGATTCGGTCAGCGGTGTTTTCTTTGCGGGGGATCTGCTGTTTGAACAGCATTGTCCGTCGCTGGACGGCTCGGTCAAAGGGTGGCGGGCGGTTCTGGACCAGCTACAGCAGATCACGGCCAGCGCAGTGGTGCCTGGTCATGGCCGCGTTCTGCGCCCCTGGCCGCAAGAGGTCGCGATTGCAAGCTATCTAGAGGCGTTGCAGACCGAGACCCGCGCCGCTTTGGACCAAGGACTGCGCCTGTCCGATGCGGTGGCGATTGTGGCGCAAGAGGCATCTTCCCATTGGGATTTGTGCAGCACCTACACGCCCCGCAATGTGACCATCACCTATACCGAGCTTGAGTGGGACTAGCCCCCCGCCCGTGACGCCTCTTGCAGCAGTTGGGAGATCGCGAACAGGCGCTTTTCCAGCAGCACCGGCGTCTCGCACAGGTAGGTGATGGATTGCTGGCGGTCGATAAAGATGCGCTCGTCCCAGTCCAGTTGCTCTTCCAGCGCGTCCACCTTGTCATAGTCGGGGGCGTCCTGCGCCATCAGCGCATCCATCTGGGCGCGGGTGGCATCTACGCGTTTAGACAGCTCGATCTGGCCAAGGCTAAAGTCCCCGATGCCATTGATGATCCGACCGCGACGGGTTTCCAGCGCGTGAAAGGTGCGGGCGAAAACCTGCGCCAAAAGCGTGGCATCATGACCTTGCGCGGCGGTGAATTCAGCCACCAGTTCGGCCGCGTGATCCATATCCACCCGTTGCAAAGACAAGGCGGCGGCCAGCTCTTTTACGGCCGAGTCTTGCGCTTCGGAAAGGTCGGCCACTGCGGGGATGTCGGGCCACATCAAAGCGGGTGTCAGACCCGTCACCTTGCGCTGGATACAGGGCCATGTGGGGTCAGAGAAATCTGCAGCAGCGGCGGGAAGGCCGCCTGCTGCCACCGCCGCACATACGATGAATGTCTTGATTTTATTCATAAAAATCTCCTCTCCCAAGGCAAGTATGACCTATGGCGTGCGGGGCTGTAAATGCAGACCTGACACCCACCATCGTATGCATTGAGACGATGAGGAACCCGTACTCATACTTGGACCAAGCGGCGTGTACCGCGGAATACAAAACCAAGTCAGGGAGAAATCTGGATGCGCACCCGAGCCGCCGTCGCTTTAGAAGCAGGCAAGCCGCTAGAGATCATGGAGGTGAACCTCGAAGGCCCGAAAGCGGGCGAGGTTCTGGTTGAAATCAAGGCGACCGGCATTTGCCACACGGACGAATTTACCCGCTCTGGCGCGGACCCCGAAGGGCTGTTCCCGTCCATTCTGGGCCACG
>JAYZYX010000182.1:0-5658 GCA_036139795.1 Pseudomonadota bacterium
CGATCAGTGGCTGATCGATAACCTGAAAACGCTTCATCAGCAGTTCCTCAAGGACGCTGATGAGGCACCCGAAAGCAAGTAACCCGAGACCGAAATTAAGGAGGCACGATACACGGAAAGAAAAAGACCCCCCAGGACATGACATCCCGAGAGGCCGTTTCGTACTCGCACCACGAATCTAGCCCTTCTTGTTGACAGCTGTCAACCATCGCGCAGTCCGATGGGCGGGATTTTTTTGCCGTCGTGAAATTTAATGGAACGTATCACTTCGACGCCTTTCGGGCGCCGGCAGGTGACGGCTGACCATTTGGCAGCGCAAGCGTTGCTGAAGGCGCCGATCCCCGATGCTGTGCCCGACAAATGGACCATCGTGAAAGAACTGACAGCAGCTCGTGTGGCGTTTCAGGTCACCGACCGCGATTTGGCTGTACTGCACGCTTTGGTCAGCTTTCATCCCCATGATAGTTTGGCGGATGGTGAGGGCACGATTGTGTTTCCCTCGAATGCTGCGCTATCCGAGCGCGCTCATGGTATGGCTGAAAGCACGCTACGCCGGCATCTTGCGGCACTGGTCCGTGCGCAATTGATCATCCGTCACGATAGTCCGAACGGCAAACGCTATGCCGCACGCGGGGTAGACGGGGGCTTTGAGCGGGTGTTCGGCTTTGACTTGCGTCCGTTGCTGGTCCGTTTGCCTGAGATCGCACAGGCAGCGCATGAGGCGAGGGCTGCGGCGTTGCGTTTGAAGCGGTTGCGTGAAGCTGTGGTTCTTCGCGTTCGTGATGCGGTGAAGTTGATCGAGTTCGCCCAGGATGAGATTCATGAAGATTGGGACAGCATTCTAGGTAAATTGAAACTGATCCAACAATGCCTGCGTCGAAAGAATGATGTGGATGCTCTCAATGCGCTGAACGTAGATGCGGATCAAATCCTGAACAACGTTAACAGTCTGATTGTAGCGAATAAAACAAAAAAAATGGACGGCAATGACGCTATTAACGAGCGTCACTTACAATATTCAAACATAAAACATTCAGATTCTGAACCTTCCTTAGAAAAGGAAGAGGCGGCCCCCGCCCTCGCTGATCCTACTGTGAGAGTGAAACCAAAGCTTCCACTGTATCTGGTGCTAAAAGCATGCCCGGATGTTCTGGATTATATGCCCGAGGGGATTTCAAGCTGGGAAGAACTAGTTCATAGCGCGGACTTCATCAGGCCAATGCTTGGTATTTCCGATGATGCATGGCTCAGAGCCAGAAATGCTATGGGGGATGAACAAGCTGCGATCACCTTGGTCGCGATCTTGCAGAAAGCATCCGAGATCCGAAGCCCGGGTGGATATTTGCGTGCATTGACGAGCAAAGCCGAAGACGGGGCATTCTCGCCTGGACCGATGATCATGGCGCTCATCTCAACGGAAAATAAGCGGGAAGTTTGATGCACTGGGCTGTTGAATGTCTTGGAAGATCGTTGGGGGGTAGTTGGCTTTGGCCCCGCGCTAAATGTTCTCAGGTGACGGCATCTGGGACGCTTTCTGGCACCGATGACGGTGTCGTGCGTCATGATGACCACAGTGAACAAAACGCTATTTTTCAAAGCATTAGCTTTTGCGTTCCGTTCGTTTTCGGCGTAAATTCAGGTCAACACGGTTTTTACGTCTAGGGGTAATTCATGTACACGCATGAGGATTTGAGCAGACTTCAGGCTCAGTCTCTGAAAATGCAGAGCTGGATCAGAACGCAGACGTTCTCGCCTGAAACGACCAAACGGCTGCGGCGCTTTTCCAGTTGGGAAGTGTCCGAGTTGATCTTGGGCATCAATCAGTCCACCTTCCGCGGACGGCTTGCGGCGGACCCCGATCTGCCCGGCGGTGAAGTCGAGCCCGATGGGCGTCAGCGCTGGTTCTCTCTGGACGAAATCAACGAGTTGCGTCGCAGGATCAAGGTGAACAAGAAATCTCTTATGCCGCCGCGACCCGCTGGCAAACGCGCATTGCGGGCGGCGATTGCCAACTTCAAAGGCGGTGCTGGGAAATCGACGGTTGCTTTACATTTGGCCCATGCGGCGGCGCTTGATGGGTACCGTGTGCTGTTGGTGGATTTCGATCCGCAAGCAACTTTGTCCCATTCAATGGGTCTGACCGATGTGGACGAGGAATACACGGTTTGGGGCATCATGGCCCGCGACCTTATCCGCGAAACCGACCGGATGAATGCGGCGGTGTCGGGGGCGGCCAGTGGCACGGCGCTGCCGCAGCGGCAGATCCCGTCCTCGATCCGTGAAATGGGGCTAGAGGTTCTGCGGACCCCTGATTTCATCAAGCCCACATCGTGGAGCACGATTGATATCGTTCCCAGCTGCGCGAACGCGGCCTTCGTGGAATTTGCCAGCGCGCAGTACCGCCACCTGAACCCGGAATGGAGTTTCTTCGCGGCGGTGTCTCGCTATCTGGATAGCTTGAACGACGATGATTACGATCTGATCATTTTCGACTGTCCGCCAGCGATTGGTTATCAATCGATGAATGCGGTCTTTGCAGCGGATATGCTGTATATTCCGTCAGGGCCGGGTTACTGGGAATATGACTCGACGACGAGTTTCATCGGCCAGTTGGCTGAAGCCTTGGAAGATTTGGCCGCGGGTTTCGAAGGTACAGTGCCGGGTGGTACGATGCGTCTGCCCAAAGCCTTCGCGGACATCCGTTTCCTGATGACACGGTATGAGACAGGCAACGAATTGCACCGTGCGATGTACGAGGCATTTGGCAAAGTCTTTGGCGAGCATCTGACCAAACATCCGGTTGAGATGACACGTGCAGTGGAACAATCGGGGCGCTTCCTGTCGTCGGTCTATGAGATTGATTACCGCGATATGACGCGAGAGACTTGGCGCAGAGCGCGGGCCAGCTTTGACCGTGCTTACGAAGAATTCCGCGGAAATGTTCTCGCGGCGTGGGACAAGATCTAAGGAGGCGATGATGGCAAAGAAACGTCGGATGTTCAGCATCGATATGCCGACCGAGGCGGCTCCGGTGCAACCTGCGCCCGAGGCCCCTGCCCCAGCGACCCAGTCGCGTCGGGGCCCGATGGCCTCGGCCATTTCCGAGGCGGCAGAGTCCCATCGTCAGCGCCAAGAAATCGAAGCGCAAATTCGCGCCGAGAATGACGCGCTGGCCCACGAACACGTGCGCCTGAAGAACATGGGTCTGATCATCGAGCTGGTGCCCATTGATGCGATCCATACCGACAAGCTGGTGCGCGACCGTGCGGTCGCGCCCGATCCTGAGTTGGCGGAACTGAAGGACTCGATCGTTGAGATCGGCCTCTCCAACCCGATCCGTGTTGAGGCGCGGGATGACGGTGGGTATGAGTTGATCCAAGGTTTTCGCCGTCTTTGCGCCTACAAGGAATTGGCCAAAACGCTGGGTCCGGAAAAATGGTCGGCGATCCCTGCGGTCGTGACCTCGGCAGGCGATACGCTCGAAGACCTGTATCGCCGGATGGTGGATGAGAACCTTGTGCGGAAGGATATCTCATTCGCTGAAATGGCACAGCTTGCGTTGGAATATGCCCGTGATCCTGCGACCGATGAGCAAGACCCTGACAAGGTGGTTGCGCTGCTTTTCAAGTCTGCTGGTTATCAGAAACGCAGCTATATCCGTAGCTTCATTAAACTGATTGATGCACTTGGCGCTGATCTGCGCCACCCGACCCACCTGCCCCGTGCGCTGGGTCTGGCGTTGGTTGCGCTGGTCGAGAAAGCGCCGGCAGATGTTGACGCTTTGCGGGCCAAGCTTGCAGCGATGCCTGAGCGGTCTGTGTCGGAAGAGCTGGACCTTTTACGCGCAGCCGTCGGTGTAACTGAGAAGGCCACGCCCGAGACCGCGCCCAAGGTCCCTGCCCCCTCCGTAAAGCCCGCGCGGTTGCGTCTTGGTTTTGAACGCAATGGAACTGCGGTCCAGTGTACTGCGGTTGATGGTAAACTTGAGATTAAAACCAGCCGTGATTTCTCGGCTTTGGACGCGGCGGCTTTGGAGCGGGCATTGGCCGCGTTTCTGGATCAGCTGGACGGGGGCGTTGACAGTTGACAGCTGTCAACTGGCGCTCTTGCTGTCATCTATGAACGTGTATTTCTCAACCGGCACGGTGACTTTCAAAGTCGTGCCGGGTTTTTCGGTCGGCTTACTGTGTAGTGTGATCTCGCCATGTAGCGCCTCGACCATGCGCGCGCTGATCGCCAGCCCCATTCCCTGTTGGGACGCAGGAGCGCCAGTGGTTCGGAACGGTTGAAACAGCTTGGTTTGCATTGCGACGGGAATACCGACCCCGTTATCGATCACTTCGAAGTGCAATTGCTGCTCTACAATGCGCCACGTGATCGTAATCTCGGGATGGTCGGGATTGGCAAAGCGGATTGCGTTGTCGATCAGGTTCGACAGAATACCACTAAGGGCGCTCTCGTCGCTGTGCAGCAGCACCTTGGGGCCAGCTAGTTTCACCTGCAGCTCGGGGATCTGCGGAATGGCCTGCAAGATTTGCACGACCAGTTTGTCAAAGCGGATCGGAACACGGTTCACGGTGAAACCGCCAAGCCTGACATATTCGACAAATGCTTCCATCCGCTCATAGAGCGTCTCGGCGCGGTCGGCGATTTTAAAGGCGCGGTTCTCAGCCTCTTTGATTTTGCCTTTGTTCAGGTCTTCACGCAGCCATTCGGCGGATTGCACGATCCCGCGTGCGGGGCTGCGCAAGTCATGGGCCAGCGCATAAAGCAAATCCTGGATCACTTGGTTCTGGCGGCTTAGCTGGTTGTTGCGCCGCTCAAGGCCGTCGATCAGACGGAAATACTCGTCCATCCCCTTTACAAGCGTGTTCATCCCGAAGCTGAAGACTGCGAAGAGGAATATGTCAAAAAGCGCATATCCGATCTGCCCTAGGATCAGGTTGGCGTATATGCTGGATAAAAGAAGGTAAGCCAGAACCGCAATCGCAAATGAGAGATTCACAACCGGTCTGCTGAACCCCTTTGTCGCTTGGATCGTTCGAATTGCTGCGATGATACACAGTGGGATCGCGCCGATCGGAGAGCTAACCAGCACCGGATGTACGACAGTCTGCATCATTGCTGCGATAATGGTCTCTGGGGTCAGGATGATCCCGACAATTCCCAAGCCAAGGCACATCACGTACCTTGTTAGGTTTCTGAATTCGTTCTCATCCGCGCGTTTGGCCAGTGGTAATGAAATCAGAATTACGCAAACTGCCGTTTCTGGATCTATCAGATGCTGTAGCCATTGGGTTGTTCCGCCGTCGATGAACATCCCACCTAGAACAATTGCGGCTGGGATCGCTGCGCTAACTGCTGTGAGCTGTGCAAGTTGGCGTCGCAATGAAGGCTTTATCGAAGGAAATGCGTGAAGACCGACCGCTAAGATAACGATGACAGCTGTCAAGATCGACGGCGTGGCCAAATATGCGTTGGTTTGGTTCGTCTCGGTGAATAAGCTAAGCAGTAATACGACGATCGCGATGGCTAGCGCGATTTTTGGCAGGACCGAGTATTGGCTTCTGCGCCGAATTTTGTCGTAAAAGCTGCTCATGACCTTCTTTCACCGCAGAGCCGCGGCGTTCTTAAGAGTAGATATGTCACCTTAGGGAT
>JAYZYX010000183.1:0-5416 GCA_036139795.1 Pseudomonadota bacterium
AAGATGAAGGGGTGCGGCGTGAAAGCGCTTGACGTGAGCGCGGTGGTGTTTCTAGGATATGAACAAGCGTTCAATAAAGGGCGCCGGCCGGTCTGGGAGGAATCGCCGATGTTCATGGCTTCGATGACGTTTGACCTTGGGGAAGAGGTGAATGCGCTGCGCGATATGGTGCATCGTTGGGCGCAGGAGCGGGTGAAGCCCATGGCGGCTGCGGTGGACGCGGAGAACGTGTTTCCCGCAGAGTTGTGGCGCGAGATGGGGGACTTGGGTCTGTTGGGGATCACTGTGCCGGAAGAGTTCGGTGGCGCGGGCATGTCCTATTTGGCCCATACGATTGCAGTGGAAGAGATTGCGCGGGCGTCGGCCTCGGTCTCTTTGAGCTATGGGGCCCATTCGAACCTGTGTGTGAACCAGATCAAGCTGAACGGTACCGATGAGCAGAAGCGCAAGTATTTGCCCGGGTTGATCTCGGGCGCGCATGTGGGCGCTTTGGCCATGTCCGAGGCGGGGGCGGGATCGGATGTGGTTTCGATGTCGTTGCGGGCCGAGAAACGGAATGATCATTACCGGCTGAATGGCACCAAGTACTGGATCACCAACGGGCCGGATGCGGACACTTTGGTGGTTTACGCCAAGACCGATCCCGAGGCGGGGGCCAAGGGGATCACTGCCTTTATCATCGAGAAGTCGATGGTCGGATTTTCGACCTCGAAGCATTTCGACAAGATGGGGATGCGGGGATCGAACACGGCCGAGCTGATTTTCGAGGATGTGGAAGTGCCTTTCGAGAATGTGCTTGGCGAAGAGGGCAAGGGCGTGCGCGTTCTGATGTCCGGTCTGGATTATGAGCGCGTGGTTCTGGCCGGTATCGGCACGGGGATCATGGCGGCCTGTCTGGACGAGATCATGCCCTATCTTGCTGAGCGCAAACAGTTCGGCAAACCCATCGGGGATTTCCAGCTGATGCAGGCCAAGGTTGCCGATATGTACACCGCTATGAACAGCGCCCGCGCCTATGTTTATGAGGTCGCCAAAGCCTGTGATCGCGGGCAGGTGACGCGGCAGGATGCGGCGGCCTGTGTGCTCTATGCCAGCGAAGAGGCGATGAAGCAGGCCCATCAGGCGGTGCAGGCTATGGGCGGCAGCGGCTTTATGAACGACAGCGTCGTGAGCCGTCTGTTCCGTGATGCCAAGCTGATGGAGATCGGCGCAGGCACCAGCGAAATTCGCCGGATGCTGATTGGCCGTGAATTGATGGGCACGATGAAGTGAGCCTGAGGCAGGTCGCTCTGACAGTCCTTGGGGCCTTTCTGGCGCTGGTGGCTGTGATCGGCCTGCGTTTGGGGTGGCTGGCGGCCAGCCTGACCGAAACCGATGTGATCGAGCGCTATGCGGCGGCCTATCTGGCCGAGGCAGGAGCAGGGGCGGCGCTGTCAAATTGCCATGCGGAAACGGCGCAGGGCCATTGGGTCAAGCTGCGGGTGATCTGCCGTCATCCGGATGGGCGCGAGTGGCGCTTTGGTGCCGGTTTATGGGGGCAGCTGGTTTATGCTGAGCGCATCACACCGGCGCGGATGGAGATGAAGATATGAGCCGCACGTTGGGACTGTCGCTTTGTTTGCTTGCCTTGGCCGGTGCTGTTTCGGCGCAAGATACCTTTGAGTTCGAAGAGGCGCTGGTCGAGCAGTGTTTCCAGAACGCTGCAGAGTTCGGACGCTCGGACGATTGTGTTGGCATGGCCGCGGGTCTTTGCATGGAGAAGAACGAAGGCGGCTGGTCCACTTACGGGATGATGGCGTGCCAAGGGCTGGAGATCGCTGTTTGGGACGCAAAGCTGAACGGGGAATATCAGCGGGTGTTGGCGCAGGCCAAGCAGATGGATGCAGAATACATGGATGTGAATGCCGCTGTCCCGTCACAGGAAGAGGCGCTGCGCGAGATGCAGCGTACGTGGATCGCGTTTCGGGATGGCACCTGTGGATATGAACGCTCGCTTTGGGGGAATGGCACAGGCGGAGGTCCCGCCAGCGGCGGTTGCGTGATGCGGATGACTGCGGCGCAGGCGCTCTATTTGGCCGGTCAAGGGCAAGAATACTGAGGTTTTGGGCGCTGCGCGATTGGCGGGGTGCCGAGATATAGGGAGTGGGACATGGCGAGGTTGAAAAGCCAGATCCAGACGGGATCGGAAACCTATCGGACCAATCTGGCCGCCCATGAGGCGATGATTGCCGAGGTTCGGGCGGCGGCTCAGGCGGCTGCCGAAGGGGGCGGCGCCAAGGCGCGTGAGCGGCATTTGTCGCGGGGCAAGATGTTGCCTCGGGATCGGGTTGCGGGTCTGCTGGATCCGGGCTCGCCGTTTCTGGAGGTGGGGGCGCTGGCGGCCCACGGGATGTACGACGGGGTGGCACCGGCTGCCGGTGCGGTGGCCGGGATCGGCCGCGTTCACGGGCGCGATGTCATGGTGGTGTGCAATGATGCCACCGTGAAGGGCGGCACCTATTACCCGATGACCGTCAAGAAGCACCTGCGTGCCCAAGAGATTGCCGAAGAGTGCAACCTGCCTTGTGTCTATCTGGTGGACAGCGGAGGGGCGAACCTGCCCAATCAGGACGAGGTCTTCCCCGACCGCGATCACTTTGGCCGGATTTTCTACAATCAGGCGCGGATGAGCGCCAAAGGTATTCCGCAGGTTGCGGTGGTCATGGGGTCTTGCACGGCGGGGGGCGCCTATGTGCCTGCCATGTCCGATGTGACGATCATCGTTAAAGAGCAGGGCACGATCTTTCTGGCGGGTCCCCCGCTGGTGAAGGCGGCGACGGGGGAGGTTGTTTCGGCCGAGGATCTGGGCGGCGGCGATGTGCATACGCGCTTGTCGGGTGTGGCCGATTATCTGGCCGAGGATGACGCCCATGCGCTGGCCTTGGCGCGGCAGGCGTTGGGATCGCTGAACCGGCGTTTGCCCGAGACCGTGGATTGGGCCAGCCCTGAAGCGCCTGCCTATGATCCGGCGGAAATTCTGGGCGTGGTGCCCGGTGATCTGCGCACGCCCTATGACATCCGTGAAGTGATTGCGCGGGTGGTGGACGGTAGCCGCTTTGACGAATTCAAGCCGCGCTTTGGCGAGACCTTGGTCACCGGCTTTGCCCATGTGGAAGGCTGCCCCGTGGGGATCGTGGCGAACAACGGGGTTTTGTTCTCGGAGGCAGCCGTGAAGGGCGCGCATTTTGTTGAACTGTGTTCCCAGCGCCGTATCCCGCTGGTGTTCTTGCAGAATATCACCGGCTTTATGGTGGGGCGGAAATACGAGAACGAAGGTATTGCGCGGCACGGGGCCAAGATGGTGACCGCCGTGGCGACGACCAATGTGCCTAAGATCACCATGCTGGTGGGCGGCTCATTCGGGGCGGGGAACTATGGCATGGCGGGGCGGGCCTATCAGCCGCGCTTTCTGTGGACCTGGCCCAATAGCCGGATTTCGGTCATGGGCGGTCCGCAAGCGGCAGGTGTTCTGGCCACAGTCAAGCGCGATGCCATCGAGCGGGCGGGCGGCGCATGGAGTGCCGAGGAGGAAGCGGCCTTCAAGCAGCCGACGCTGGAGATGTTCGAGCGCCAGAGCCACCCGCTGTATGCCACGGCGCGGCTTTGGGACGACGGGATTATCGATCCGCGCGACACGCGGCGGGTGCTGTCCCTGAGCCTGCGAGCGGCGCTGAATGCGCCGGTGGAAGAAACCAAATTCGGCGTTTTCCGCATGTGATCATGGGGGCCGGGTGGGGGCTCTGCCCCCGGCCTGCGGCCTCCCCCGAGGTATTTGGTCCAAGATGAAAGAGGCGGTCGCGCCGGAGAGGAGGGCCTGATGTTTGATACAGTGTTGATTGCCAATCGTGGCGAGATTGCGTGCCGTGTGGCGCGCTCGGCCAAGGCGATGGGGCTGCGGGTCGTTGCGGTCTATTCCGAGGCCGATGCAGGCTCTGCCCATGTGGAAATGGCCGATGAGGCGGTGTGCATTGGTGGTGCCGCGCCTGCGGAGAGTTACTTGCGCGGTGAGCGGATCATCGAGGCAGCCTTGGCCACTGGTGCTGGTGCGATCCATCCGGGCTATGGGTTTTTGTCTGAGAACCCCGATTTTGTTGAGGCCGTCGAGGCGGCGGGACTGGTGTTCGTGGGGCCATCTGCCCGCGCCATTCGGGCGATGGGATTGAAGGATGCGGCCAAGGCCCTGATGGCCGAGGCGGGTGTTCCGGTGGTGCCCGGCTACCATGGGGCGGACCAATCCGAGGCGCGTTTGGCGACGGCGGCGGAAGAGGTTGGCTATCCGGTGCTGATTAAGGCTGTGGCTGGCGGCGGCGGCAAGGGCATGCGTCTGGTCGAGCGGGCGGCAGAGTTTTCCGAAGCTCTGGCCAGTGCGCGGGCCGAGGCGCGGACGGCCTTTGGCAATGAGGCGGTGTTGATCGAGAAGTTTGTCTCGAAGCCGCGCCATATCGAGGTGCAGGTCTTTGGCGATGGTAAGTGGGCGGTGCATCTGTTCGAACGGGATTGTTCTTTGCAGCGCCGTCACCAGAAGGTCATCGAGGAGGCGCCTGCGCCCGGTATGACGCACGAGATGCGCGAGGCCATGGGCGCGGCGGCGGTGCGGGCCGCTGAGGCGATCGGCTATAGCGGTGCGGGTACGGTCGAGTTCATCGTGGATGGCAGCGGAGGTCTGCGTCCCGATGGGTTCTGGTTCATGGAGATGAACACCCGTTTGCAGGTCGAGCATCCGGTGACCGAAGCCATCACCGGTGTGGATCTGGTGGAATGGCAGTTGCGGGTTGCCATGGGCGAGGGTCTGCCGTGCGGGCAGGAAGATTTGTCTATCCGCGGGCATGCCTTTGAGGCGCGGCTTTATGCCGAAGATGTCCCGAAAGGGTTTTTGCCCGCGACCGGCCGGTTGGATCATCTGGCGTTTCCGTCTGGCGTGCGCGCCGACAGTGGCGTGCGGGCAGGGGATGAGATCAGCCCCCATTATGACCCGATGATTGCCAAGGTGATTGTTCACGGACCCAGCCGTGCGGTCGCGCTTGCGCAATTGGCGGCGGGCCTCGAGGCCACAGAAGTGGCGGGCAGTGTCACTAACCTGCGGTTTCTGGCAGCTTTGGCGCGGCATGAGGGCTTTGCCAATGGGGATGTGGATACCGGCTTGATCGCCCGTGATCTGGAGGCGCTGACCCGTGAGGCGGATGTGCCGCAGGGCGTTGTGGCGCTGGCGGCGCTGAAGGCTTTGGGACTGGATGAGGATTGTGGCGGTGCGCGGGGCTTTGCCCTTTGGGCTCCGCTGGAGTGGACCGTTGGCTTGCGCCACGGGGATGAGGACATCCATGCGCGCGTGCGCGTGGAGGGCCCTGACGCATGTGAGGTGCGTTGGGATGAGGCGTGT
>JAYZYX010000184.1:0-6094 GCA_036139795.1 Pseudomonadota bacterium
GAGAGATTTTATTCGGTTTGGTGGTCATAGCACGAGCAAAACACCCGGTCCCTTTCCGAACCCGGAAGTTAAGTGCCGACGCGCCAATGGTACTGCGGCTTAAGTCGTGGGAGAGTAGGTCACCGCCCAACCTAATAAAATCACGTAAAATTGATAACTCTCAAAACGATCAAAATATACCTCAGCAAAATCGCTTTACATCTGCTGAGGGCGGCAAGAGCAACATCAAACCGGTGACGCTCTTATGGTCGGACCAGATCAATGGAGCGTCGACCAAATAGGCCTCAAGTAGCACACCGTGCGATAGGCCAAAAAAAATGTCGCGGGATGGAGCAGCCCGGTAGCTCGTCAGGCTCATAACCTGAAGGTCGTAGGTTCAAATCCTACTCCCGCAACCAATCTCCAAAAAAACAGACTGTCAACGGGCATCGTTCCCAATACAATTATTCGTGGTCCACTGCTGCGCTGCTGTCGTTGACCCAGCGGGTGAACGCTAAGGTGGCCTCCGAGGGGGCCATAGATGTTGTGATGTAATAGGCCGTCCGCAGATCGATTTGGCCGGCAGGCCACTCCTCTAAGGCGCCATCCCGCACGGCTCCTTGAGAGATAGACCGCCATCCTAGCATCAGTCCCCGACCATCCAGCGCGGCCTGCGCTGCTTGGACATAGTTGTTGAACGTTTGGCCAGAGAGGCGCGCGCGCTGGATGCCTGCTTTTGCTAGGTAGCTTTCCCATCCGGCCCAGTGTTGGTTGTTAGGGCTGCGGACGTGGATCAGCGGCGCTTGGTCCAGCCCAACGCCCTGAGACAAGAGCTGTTTGAGCAGGGCAGGGGCACCCACTGGGCAGACGCGTTCATCGAAGAGTTTCTCTGTCACGCCTTCGCGCCAGTCGCCCGTGCCGTAGCGGACTGCAACATCAATCCCCGGTGCCAGATGGGGCAGATCGGATGACGGGGCCTGCACATTCACGGTGATGTCGGGATGCATAGCGTAGAATTCGGGTAGCCTCGGCATCAACCAATAGGTCGCCATCCCGATGGTACAGGACACCGTGACCTGCGCAGTCTCTTGCCCGCTGAGGATACGTACGTCCTCGATCGCTGCCGAAATTTGACCCAGTCCGTCGCGCACGGCTCGGGCCAGAATTTGCCCCGCTTCGGTAAGTTGTGCGGGCTTGTGGTTCCGGTCAATCAAGATTGCCCCCACATGGGCCTCAAGCGCCTTTAGCGCTTGGCTGATCGCGGGTTGGGTCACGTTCAGGCGTGTGGCGGCCAACCGCATAGAGCCTGATCGGGCAAAGGCTTCGAAGGTGGTGAGCAGGCGCAGCGGGGGAAGGCGATCCATAAGTTTAGCCCAAGCTTAAGTTGTGATTAGTCTAATCCGCCTATTTTGGCTTGGGAAGTCATGAGAGGCTTGGTGCAAATCAAAGCCGAAACTCTCACAAGCTACGGATAAATATCATGAATGTTATGACTCTGCCCGCCTCGTCGCCAACCCTAAAAGAAAAGGGCCTTGAGATTATTTTGTCTGACGGCATGCCTCATTACTTTAATTACTACTGGCTGCGCGACAATTGCCCGACCTCGTTCAGTGCAGCCACGCGCGAGCGGAGCTTTGATATCTTCCATCTGGATGCGGCGCCCTTGGCCGCTGCGGCAGAGATTGTTGGCGATGCGCTGGAAATCACTTGGGTGGGTGAGGATCACGTCACGCGCTTTCCTCTGGGTTGGCTCGAGCAATATAAATCGGCGGGGCCGCGTTTGGACCCAGCGGACAAGGCGCGAAAGCCTTGGTTCGGGGATCACTATCCGGACGTTCCCCGTTTCAGTCAGCCGGATCTGGTGCGCGATCCTGCGACGCGCGCCAAGTGGATCGAGGCATTGCTGGTCGAAGGGTTCGCCATCGTGACCGACATGCCCGACAGCGACGAAGGGCTGACCCAGACCGCGACCCTTTTGGGACATATCCGGCCAACCTTCTTTGGCCACTATTTCGATGTGCGCACCCATATCAATCCCACGAACACCGCTTATACCGCCGCCGCGCTAGAGCTGCACACGGACACCCCCGCCGAAGAGCATGCGCCCGGTGTCCAGTTCCTGCATTGCCGCGCCAACACAGTTCAGGGGGGCTATAGCCTTTATTCTGATGGGGTGGCGGTGGCCAATGACTTCAAAAAGCTTGATCCAGAGGGGTTCAAGCTGCTGTCTGAAATCTCGATCCCCTTTTATTGCGAGCATGACAATTATGACATGCGCTCGCGCCAGACGGTGATCGAACTGGACCCGCGCGGAGAGGTCAGTGGACTGACGATCAGCCAGCATATGCTGGATTTCCTCGATCTGGATCAGGCGTTGCTGGACGACTATTATCCCGCGTTCTGCCGTTTCGGGAAGATGTTGCAGGACAAGAAATACATGATGACCTTCCTGATGAAGGCGGGCGAGTGCATGGTCTTTGACAATCACCGGATCGTTCATGGTCGCGCCTCCTATGTTGCCGAAAGCGGGGATCGCTACCTGCGGGGCACATATGTGGACCGCGCCGAGATGCGCTCGACCTATCGGGCATTGGTGGCAGAAGGGCGGTTCAAGGCATGAACTCCTTTGTTACTTTAACTCAGATGACAGAGGACGCCCTGCGCGAAGACTTGGCGGCAGCCTTTCGGATTTGCCACCAGTTGGGGTGGAGCGAGTCCGTCGGCAACCATTTCAGTGCAGCGGTGTCCGAGGATGGCGACCGGTTTCTGCTGAACCCAAAATGGCAGCATTTCGCGACGATCAGGCCCGATGATCTGCTGCTGTTGGATAGCAATGACACGGGGGCGCTTGATCGCCCTGATGCGCCCGATGCCTCGGCTTGGTGCGTGCATGGGACGCTGCATCGGCGCAAGCCGTCGGCGCGGGTGACCCTGCATTGCCATTCGCCCTACGCCACTGCACTGGCCTGTCTGAAAGACCCGACCGTTGTTCCGATCGACAATAACACCGCGCGGTTTTACGGGCGCACTGCCTATGATCTGGACTTCGGCGGCATCGCTGATGCGACAGAAGAGGGCGAGCGGCTGGCGGACTCGCTTGGCGATAAATCCGTTCTGGTGATGGGCAATCACGGGGTAACCGTGGTGGGGGATACCGTGGCTGCTGCGTTCGAGGACCTGTATTTCTTTGAAAAGGCGGCGCAGACCCTGATCCTTGCCTATGGGAGCGGTCAGCCTTTGGCGGTGTTGTCAGATGCGGTTGCCCAGAACACGGCGGATGGCTGGGGGCCCTATGCCGGAATGGCGGACAAGCATTTCGCCTATCTGAAATCTCAGTTGCCACCGCTTTGACGGAGACACTAGCGTAAAACCGCTTCCCCCTTCGCCAAAGCGCAAAGGGGGAGGCGGTGGTCTTAGGCCATCGCGGTTGCTTCAATCTCGAACATCAGATCGGGCAGGGCCAGACGGCTCACGCCCAATAGCGTCATGGGCGGGGCTACCTGATGGGGACCAAAACGCATGCCCATGAGATCAAAGTTCTTCAGGGCCTCATCAACATCAGTGGCGTAGACGCCAAGCTTCACCACATTCGCCAGCGTCATGCCTGCGCCTTCCAGAACGGCTTCAAGGTTATCCAAAGCCAGCGCGATCTGCCCCCGCATATCGCCTGCGTGTTGCGGCGTGCCGTTCTGATCCACGCTGGTTTGAC
The DNA here is from genome assembly GCA_036139795.1 of Pseudomonadota bacterium. GTDB lineage: Bacteria > Pseudomonadota > Alphaproteobacteria > Rhodobacterales > Rhodobacteraceae > Donghicola. The sequence goes on from JAYZYX010000184.1 coordinate 3,689, forward strand.
CTGCGCAGATCACTTGGCGCGTGGCGCCCTGGATGACTTCGGCCTGATTGTAGCCCAGTTTGATCGACCAGTTCCAAGGGTTCACTGCGGTCCGTTCCATGAGGCAAATTCTCCTGTTTTGCGTTGCTGAAACCGGTGTAAAACAAAACAGTGCCAAAATTTGTCACCTTTTGTGCTAGTGTCGGGATATGAACAGTCGCATCAGACAAGAAGCCATCGTGCGCAGCCTGCGCCGGAACGGAACAACGACGATCAACGCGCTGGCCGATGAAGTGGGCACATCGCGCAGGACCATTCTGCGCGACCTTAGCGCGCTGCGGGATGAGGGCTATGTGATCCACTCGGACGTGGGTCGCGGTGGCGGGCTGCAACTGGACCCTCGGTCCATGCAAACGACGGCAAAGCTATCGGTGCCAGAGGTTTTTGCCCTGCTGATCAGCGTGGCGGCCATGCGTGCCGCCGGGAACCTGCCGTTTTCTGAACTGGCGGATGCGGGCCTTGCCAAGATCGAAAAATCCCTGCCGCCCGAAAAGGTCAAAGATTTACGGGCCTTTCTGGAATGCTTGCACATCGGCCAGCTTTCGCCCCTGCAGGACCTGTCAAATATGGGGCAGATGGATCGAGATCTGCTGCCGACCTTTGAGGCCGCGTTTCTTCAACGGGTCTTTCTACGATTTGCCTATCGTGACGCAAAGGACCGCGAATCCACCCGCGAGGTTGAGCCGCAGGCGATGCTGATCCTGCCGCCGCTTTGGTATCTGGTGGGCTGGGACCCCGCACGCGAAGATTTCCGCCATTTCCGCATGGACCGGATTTCTGCGCCGGAAGTGGTCGCAGACAAATCCTTTCGCCGCCGGCATGTGCCGTTCGAAGACGACGTGTGCCCCTATAGTGAATTGCAGGCGGGCGTGGGGATTAAGTGATCCCGAAGGCCTTGGTGAAGGACTGCATGCCTTGATCGGTGAATGTCACCACGCGCGAGCCGTCTTCGCGTTTGGCCCAACCCCTCGCGTAAATCTGGGTCAGAACCGCCGCGCCAAGGCTGCCGCCTAGGTGAAACCGCCGCTCGGACCAATCCAGACAGGCGCGGCACATGGGGCGGCGTGATTTGCGCACCGTCGGCAGGTCAATTCCAAACGCGGCAAAGCGGGCGGTCCCCGTATCGGTCAGTTCCAACGTGTCGCCGTGATCCAGAATGGCCCCTTGGTCAACCAATCCGCGCAGCAGGGCGACGGCCTGCTCTCCAGCCAAATGGTCATAGCAGACGCGGGCGGCACGCAGGGCAGGCTCTTTCGGGCCGGTGCGGGTCCGGGCATGGCCGGTGGTGGCGGCAACGTTCATCAATGCCTCCAGCACCCGTCCAACCTCATCCCCCGCAAGCGCCACATACCGGTGGCGCCCCTGTTTGCGTACGACTAGCAGACCGGCATCTGTCATCTTGGTCAAATGGCCCGAGGCCGTCTGCGCGGTGATGCCCGCCTCATGGGCCAACTCGCCCGCTGTCAGGGCGCGTCCATCCATCAAGGCCACCAGCATGGCCGCGCGGGCAGGGTCGCCGATAAGGGCGGCGATCGGGGCGATGTCAGGTCCAAGGCGCATGGCGGGTCTCCTTTATGAAGGGACCATAGCATGATCGTGGGCAGGAATGCTTCGGCCTAGACCGAAACATTCGCAGGTCCAGATGGGCTAGCACGGGGGCGTTCACATTCAGGAGACCCCGATGACCATCACATGTTGCATCCGCTACCGGATCGACCCGTTCCAGCGCGAGGCCTTTGCCGAATACGCCCGCAACTGGCTGAGGATCATTCCTGCCTGCGGCGGCGATCTGCACGGCTATTGGCTGCCCCATGAAGGCACGAATGATATCGCGCTGGCGATGATCTCATTCCCGTCGCTGGCCGAGTATGAGGCCTACCGCGCCCGCTTGCGCACAGACGCTGCGGGCGCAGATAATTTCCGTATGGCGATGGCGCAGCGGTTCATCTTATCAGAAGAACGGACCTTCCTTGAGCCTGTGACCTTGTCAGCGCCCACCTCATGATTGCCGTGATCTTTGAACTGGTCCCCGCCAAGGGCCAGCGCGACGCCTATCTTGGCAAAGCCGCAGATCTGCGGCCCATGTTGGACGAGATCGACGGGTTTCTCTCGATCGAGCGGTTCCAGTCGCTGTCCGATCCCGATCGGCTGCTTTCGCTGTCGTTCTGGCGCGATGAGCAGGCCGTGCAGGCGTGGCGGCAGATGGAAGACCATCGCGCGGCTCAAGTCCAAGGCCGTACCGGATTGCTGCAAGATTACCGTCTGCGCGTGGCCCATGTGCTGCGCGATTACGGGATGTCTCAGCGCGGGCAGGTCCCCAAGGATTCCCGTCTGCACCATAACGTCTAACCATAGTTCAGCGGGGCG
>JAYZYX010000185.1:0-3581 GCA_036139795.1 Pseudomonadota bacterium
GTCACATCGTAATAAAATCGTAACCGGAAAAGAAAAACCCGGTGCAGCGGCCACTGCAACCGGGTCCTATGGGCAGGGATCAGAAAACACTCATAACACCACCACTCACGGAAACCTTAGCATTCCGGGTGTTATTGAACAACTGTTTTCGCGCCGCCTGATCTCGGTTGCGCGATCTGTTCTCTATGGCCTGACGGGCTTCAAAGAGCGCGGCACAACCGACAAGCTGGCCAGCCTCTACGCAATGCGCCTGACCCGCGAAGAACGCCTTTTCATGGCGTGGGCGGCTCTGCAAAGCCTTGATGAGAAAGACGCCTATATCGTGGCGACTGCGAACCTCTACGGCGTCTATGGCGGGGAGGTGATCTGATGACCTATCAACGCCCTCAAGACCATGATCCGAACGCGTGGCGTCATTGGGTAGATACCTACCCTGTCAAAGTCACACCTCTGAATAACCGTCAAACCCAAATCAAGGCGAAGCTGCGTTCCCTAGAAGACGTGCAACCCGTCCTGACTTCCCGCTATCTGGTCAAAGGCTGGCTGGATCGTGAGGCGTCATCCGTCCTGTACGGCGAAAGCAACGTGGGCAAGACGTTCTTTGCCCTAGACCTCTCATTGCATGTTGCCGCCGGTATGGACTGGCACGGCGCGAAGATCGGCGCGGCATCGGGGCCGGTTGTCTATGTGGCCAGTGAAGGCGGCTCTGGCATCAAGAACCGGATTGCAGCGGTACGCCAGAAATCGCCCGAACTCTTTGAAGCGGCCAAGGGCAACTTCTACCTGCTGGCTGAAACGCTGGACCTATGCACCTCGGAAGATGCGCAGGCGCTGGCAAACCAGATTGCGCAAGAGTGCAGCACAGCAAGCCTAGTTGTCATCGACACCCTAGCGCGAAGCATGGGCGGCGGGGATGAGAACAGCGCCAAGGACATGAGCCTATTCGTTCGTGCTGTGGACCTGATCCGCGAACGCACCAAGGCGCACGTTCTGGTGATCCACCATAGCGGCAAGGAAAGCAGCAAGGGCGCACGGGGTAGCAGCGCACTACGGGCGGCGGTTGATAGCGAAATCGAACTGACCCGCGAAGGCAAGGTTATCCAAGCTGAGACAAAGAAGCAGCGCGACATGGAGACCGGCAAACTCTTTGCCTACACCCTGCAAGGCGTGACCATCGGGCGCGATGAGGACGGCGAAGAGGTCACAAGCGCGGTTGTCGAAGTCACCGAACCTGTAGCGAAGAAGCCCAAGCTATCGGGGCAACAAGACATCGCAATGCAGGCGTTTGAGGATGCTCTGTACAAGCATGGTGAAGTGCGTTCCGGCGATATGTTCCCGAAGAACCGCCAATGCATCCACTTAGACCGCTGGCGCGAGTACTGCGACAGTCACAAGCTATCCAAGGGCGAGAGTGAGAGTGCTGCCCGGCAAGCATTCAATCGCGCTCTTAAGTCCCTGCATGATAAGGGGATTGTTCGTGTCGTGAATGACTACGCATGGAGGGTTGGCGAATGAACTGGCCCACCGTGACAACCGTGACAACGCGTGACATTTCACACCGTGTCACGCCGGAATGCTACCGTGACAATCGTGACAACACCCTATGGGGTGTCACGTATGTCACGCTTCCCCAGCCAATGGCGGATGAAGACAAAGAGGCGAAGAATTGGGCCTGTGATCTGGGGCCAACGGTCGCCGATATATTTGCCCCCTCAACCGGGCGCTCAACTGATCTTCTCTCTCTCCCAACCTCTGAAAAAAAATCGGGGGAAAAATCATGGTGAGGGCATCAAAAGAAGCATCGGCGGCTCTGCGTTTCCTTCCCAAGCTGATTGTGCCTGAGGGCCGTTTGGCGGGCCGGAACGTGAAGCTGGCGACCTACCAGAAGGATTTTGTTCGCGGGGCCTTTGCCAAGGGCATCGAGGTTGGCGTTCTCAGCATCGGACGCGGCAACGCCAAGACGGCTTTGTCTGCTGGTTTGGCTCTGGGCCACCTGATGGGGGAAATTGCACCTCAGCCGAAAAGGGAAATCCTCTTCGCAGCACGGAACCGCGATCAGGCAAAAACGGCGTTCGGTTTTCTGGTTGGGTACATCGAAGGCTTGCCTGAAGAAGAGCAAGAGCAATTCACGATCCGGCGCGGCTCAAAGCTGGAAGTCGAAACCGAAGCCAATGGCGGCGGGCTGGCGCGTGTCATCGCGGCTGACGGCAAGTCTATTCTAGGCGGCGCACCGACGCTTGCCATTCTGGACGAACGGGCCGCTTGGGAACGTGAGAAAGGCGACAACCTAGAGAACGCTATCCTCTCTGGTCTCGGCAAGCGTGACGGCAAGGCGCTGATTATCTCAACCTCGGCACCGGATGACGCAAACACCTTTTCCCGCTGGATGGACGAACCACCGCCGGGAACCTACGTGCAAGAGCATCGGCCTGATATCGCCTTTGCCCCTGACGATCCGGCGGCGCACCTCATTGCCAACCCCGGCTCTATCGAGGGCATCGGCCCAAGCCCTGAGTGGCTTATGGCACAGGCAAAGCGGGCGATGGCGCGGGGCGGCTCGGCTCTTAGCAGCTACCGGAACTTGAATCTCAATCAACGCGTGGCGGCTGATGACCGTTCGGTTCTGCTGACTGTCGATGAATGGCTAGGCTGTGAGGTGTCACCGGATGACCTGCCCGAACGCGGCGGGCCGGTTGTTCTCGGCGTAGACCTCGGCGGTTCCCGTTCTATGTCGGCAGCGGCGCTGTATTGGCCAGACACGGGCCGTTTGGAATGTTTCGGGGCCTTCCCCTGCAATCCCGGCTTAGAGGATCGTGGCCAGTCTGACGGCGTGTCTAATCGCTACGTTGAAATGCGCGACCGTGGCGAACTGGTGACGATGGGAGATACCACTGTTCCCGTTGCCCGTTTCCTCTCTGACGTGGTGGCCAAGCTGGACGGCCAAGCCCCTGCGGCAATCGTCGGCGACCGTTTCCGCCATGCTGAGTTTGTCGAAGCCCTGCGCGAAGCGGGCCTTGATCGTGTGCCTTGCGTCTGGCGCGGGATGGGCTGGAAAGATGGCTCTGAGGACGTGGAACGGATGCGGCGGGCGGTCTTCGAGGGCGACGTTCAAACCCTGCCCTCTCTGCTGCTGCGTTCGGCCTTCGCGGACGCAATCACGCTGGTTGATCCGGCGGGCAATCACAAACTGGCCAAGGGCCGCTCTACGGGGCGGATCGACGCGGCGGCGGCAACCGTCATCGCGGTAGCGCAAGGCGTCCGAATGCGCCGCGCACCAACTCAAAGCAAAGGGAGATTGGCATGGGGCTGAAACAAACCGCATCCCGTCTGATCAAAAAGCACGGCCAAGCGGCTGTCATCATGCGACCGGGCGAAGAGGTTCAAGACGAATACGGCGGCATCTCTAGGGGGCCGGATACCTCGCACCCTGTAACGATCCTCTCGGCAACCTACGCAATCGAATTGCAGATGGTGGCAGGCGGCTTGCTCGGCGTGGGCGATCAACGAATTTTCGTCGCGGCTGACGGTCTGAGCATCGAACCAGCCACCTCGGTCAAGCTGCAAATCGACGGCATCGAATA
>JAYZYX010000186.1:0-3584 GCA_036139795.1 Pseudomonadota bacterium
TCGGCCGCGATGTTCAGCCAGCTTGACCAACCGGGCGCGCCCAGAAAGACCGCGCCGCCGAGGCTTGCGAAAAATACATACACTACGATGAAGCCGATCAGGGACCCGGTTTCGGGCCGCCGGATAAGATCACCAATCGAAAAACCACCCGAGCCGGATGAGGTCTGCGTTGCCATCTAAGCGTTTCCTGTGTCGTCGTTCTCATCGGTCGCACATTCGCATGCGGACCAGCCCTGACAAAGATGGCCCGCCGGTGAAGGGACCGGCGGCCAGCTTTGATGTGCCGGACCAGAGGCCCGACACGTGGGGAGGGGATTAGCGGACGCCCGCCTTGACGCCCTCGATCACCAGTTCGACGTTCGAGGCATCAACGATGCCCGGGCCGGTCAGGATCTCGCGGGTGGGAATGGTCACGCCGTAGTTGACGTAGTTGTTCAGGATCGACACGGCAAAGAAGCCCTGCTGATAGCCTTGCTGGTCAATGGCGCAATCTTGCGAACCCGCCTGAATGTTGGCCAGAATGGTATCGCTGAAGTTCATGCCACAGACATGGACCTGACCTGCTTTGCCTGCCTGCTGGATGCCCGAGACAGTCGCATTGGTGTCGCCGTCACCGATAGCGAACATCGCGTCAATTTCAGGGTTTTGCAGCAGATGCGCACGGACCGCCTGAGCAACAGCCGTTGCGTCACCAAAGGCGGTTGCGGGCAGTTGCAGGACCGAACCGGTGCCGCCAGCCGCGATGATACCGTCGTTAAAACCGGTGCAGAAGGCTTCGATGTTCGCCGCACCCGGCAGGGTGTTCACGCAAGCGCCGTTTTTGTGACCGGCGTTGCCCAGATACTCGCCCGCAGCAAAGCCCGATTTGTAGTCCACAGCGCCAACGTAGTTCATCGCGCCCAGTTTGTCGGCTGCTTCCAGACCACCTGCGTTGTAGATCACCAGCGGGATACCGGCAGCGGTGACGGCTTCGAACGCGGGGTCCATCGCCTCGGGCACCCAGTCGGGACCAACGATAGCGTCCGCACCTTGGTCAATCGCCTGACGGATCAGTTCCGCCGCATCGGGGCCAAGGTTGTCGTAGTTCTGCGGGCCAAGCCAGGTTACCGAACCGCCCTGCGACTCAGCAACAACACCTGCGTCTTCCGCGCCTTTTTTAACGCGCGACCAGAACGGATCGTCAGGCTTGCCGCCGATGACGAAGATGTTGGCCGCCAGCGCGGGGCCAGCTACCAGCGAAGCAACTGCGGTCGCCAAAAGGCCACGCAAAACGTGCGATTTAATGGTCATGGTTTCTCCTCCCAAAAACAGGTGCGATGACGTTTCTTCGCGATCACCGCGCCACAATCAGGTAGCCGAAGCAAATTTCTGATGGAACAAAAATTACCATTGTTTTGAAATAACGTGTCATTTAGTGTCATGAAACAATGACACAGCGGAGGCGGTAAAATGACCAAAGGACGGGTGACAATCGCGATGCTGGCCGAGAAGTCAGGCGTCAGTGTCTCGACCATCAACCGCATCCTTTCTGGGTCCAGCAACGTGCGGGCCTCGACCATCGAACACGTCAGGGAAACCGCCCGCCAGATGGGCTATTATGGCGATGGGGTGCTGACCGCCCGCCGTGACAGCGCCCTGCCCAAATACCGCTTTGGCTTTCTGCTGCAACAGTCTACCCGCGATCTTTACCGGCTGATCGGCGACAAGATCAGAGAGGCCGCCAGCAACAGAGTCAATGAGAAGATTGAATGCCTTATCGACTTTGTGGACCTGCTAGAGCCCGCCAATATCGCCACTCGCCTCAAGGCGCTGGGGGCCAATTGTGACGCGGTGGCGATCATCGCCGCCGACCACCCGCTGATCGGTCAGGCCATTAAGGAGCTGTCCGAACAAGGGGTCAGCGTGATCACCTACATCACCGACCAATCCGCACCAGAACGCGCCGGATTCGTCGGCACCGACAACTGGAAGGTGGGCCGGACAGCGGCATTCTTTATCTCTGAAATGACGCAGGATGCGGGGCGGGTGGCGGTCTATATCGGCAACCACCGCTATCAGTGTCAGGATGTGGCAGACGCATCCTTCCGATCCTACATGCGCGAGAACGCCCCGCGACTGGTCATCGCCGAAAGCAAGCCGACCCATGAAAATGGCACACTGGCCTATGAACTGGTTCGGGACGAGATCAAGGAACACGACGACCTGAAGGGGATTCTGATCGTAGGCGGTGGTATCTCTGGCGTGCTGCGCGCACTGCGCGAGGTTCCGGTGGAACGGCGCAAGACTATCCGCGTGGTCTGCCGCGACATCGGCCCCGAAACCCGCAAGGGCCTCAGCGAAGGGCTCGTCACCGCCGCCCTTTGCCACCCTTTGGAGACGACATCAGACACGCTGATCCAGACAATGCTAGAGGCCCATAGCCGCGGCGGCAAAGGCACAACGCTACAACGCACCGTCCCGTTCGAGATCATCACACCGGAAAACATCTGATCGCGGCACCGCCTGCGGGCGCAGCTTAACCCACAGCGTAAAAGGCACAAGGCAATGGCAAACGACTTCAAGATCGTCGATGTGTTTTCGGCAACGCCGTTTCAGGGCAATCCGGTGGCGGTGGTAATGAACGCCGACGGGCTGACCGATCAGCAGATGCAGCGCATCGCCGCGTGGACCAATCTGTCAGAAACCACCTTTCACCTGACATCCACATCCCCCGATGCCGACTATCGCCTGCGGATTTTCACACCACGCAGCGAATTGCCCTTCGCGGGGCACCCCACCTTAGGCAGCGCCCACGCCTTGATCGAGGCAGGGCTGGTGGACGCCTCGCAAGCGCATGTGGTGCAAGAATGCGGTGCAGGACTGGTGCCTGTTTCGGTGTCAGGAGAGGGCGCAACACGCGTGCTGCGCCTACAATTGCCACAGCCGAAAATCCGTGATCTGACCCAAGCAGAGCAAAAACGCCTGACTGATATCCTTGGTGCGCCACTCTTGGCCGGTTCGCAAGCGGCATTGGTGGACGTTGGCGCCCGCTGGATCGTGGCAGAGCTTAATGACGCCGCAACGGTGCTTTCTTTGACGCCAGACATGAATGCCTCAGCTCAGCTTGAGGCCGAATTAGCTGTGACAGGTGTCTCAGTCTTCGGCGGCAACAGCAAAGGCGGGATCGAAGTCCGCTCCTTCGCCCCCTCATGCGGCGTGAACGAAGATCCGGTCTGCGGCAGTGGCAACGGATCAATCGCCGCCTATCGCCTTATGCGGGGGCAAATCGCGGAAGGCGCAGAATACACCGCCACCCAAGGCAAATGCGTTGGACGGGCGGGGCATATCTACATCTCAATTCATGACAGCCGCATCTTTGTCGGCGGGCAGGCGGTCACCACGGTTTCCGGGCAGATCAACGCCAACTAAGCTGCCCGATCCATAGCCCGCGCCGCCATCGCTTAAAATGCCAGGAACCACGGCCGAATTCCCAACACATCAAATACGTCACCGCCCCCCAAACACCCAAAGCCCCCCTGCTGTCATCGTGGCGAAAATACCTCGGGGTGGGGGGGGGGGGGCGGCGGCCGCCGGGGGCCCGGGGC
>JAYZYX010000187.1:0-3117 GCA_036139795.1 Pseudomonadota bacterium
TTCTTTCAAGCTCAGTTGCGTGTAAACGGCTCCCATGCCATGATCTCCTATTCGATAATCCATTGATTTCTAATAGGAGTCGCACTTCAGGGTAGCGCGCTCCGCGCTACATACGGTCATCTTATAATCAGGCTTATGTTAAAATAACAGCATGCTCTGCATGAGGGCACCTTTCTGATGAAATAGAAGTGTCAGGTGGCCTGTGCGTCTCTACCGGAATTCATGTCTTGATGCTTTGCACGTATAGCATGAAAAGTTCGTGTGAATCATCACTGTTCCGGATACAATGATGCCACGAAATAGAGTTTGTCACATTTTTTTAATCGAACGGACGCACCACAAAGATCCGTGTTCTTCTAAGCGTTCGCTTCGTATGTTTTTTTCTGCAAAGCTCTTGTAAATTGCCTTGGACTGTTACCCCTCGAAAGACCCCATGCCTGAAATAACCCCTCTTTCCATGCCAGGCCTGACGCTGATCCAGCCGCGTCGGTTTGGTGATCACCGTGGTTTCTTCTCTGAGACCTGGAACCGCAAAGCTCTGCTTGATGCCGGAATCGATATTGATTTCGTGCAGGACAACCATTCGCTTTCTGCAACCGTTGGCACGGTGCGTGGCCTGCATTTTCAGGCGCCGCCCGATGCGCAGGCCAAACTGGTGCGTTGCGGTCGTGGCCGGATTTATGATGTGGCGGTGGATATCCGCAAAGGCAGCCCGACCTATGGCCAGTGGTATGGCGTCGAGCTGAGCTTTGAGAATGGCACGCAGCTGTTGATCCCCGAAGGGTTCTTGCACGGTTTTATGACCCTCGAGCCTGATAGCGAGATTATCTACAAATGTTCGGACTATTATGCGCCGCAATCCGATGGCGCGGTGCGTTGGGACAGCTGCGGGATCGAGTGGCCGCTGGAAGGGATCACGCCGGTTCTTTCGGAAAAAGATGCGGCGGCCCCTGCCCTTGCCGATTTTGATAGCCCCTTTGATTACACGGATTTGAAATGAAACTGCTTATTACTGGTGGCGCGGGCTTTATCGGCTCGGCTGTTGTGCGGCTGGCGATTGCCCGTGGGCATGAGGTCGTTAACCTTGACGCCCTGACCTATGCGGCTTGCCTTGAGAATGTTGCTTCGGTCTCTGGCAGCGACAAATACGCCTTCGAACATGTGGATATTCGCGATCGCTCCGCACTAGATGCGGTTTTTGCCAAGCATCAGCCTGACGCGGTGATGCATCTGGCTGCGGAAAGCCACGTGGACCGGTCCATTGACGGTCCTGCGGATTTTATCGAAACCAACGTCACTGGCACCTTCAACATGCTTGAGGCCGCACGCAGCTATTGGGTGCAGGCGGGCAAGCCCGAGGGGTTCCGGTTTCACCATATCTCGACCGATGAGGTCTTCGGCTCGTTGCCCAACGATCCCGAGGTCAAGTTCACCGAGGACACCCCCTACGATCCGCGCAGCCCTTATTCGTCGTCGAAGGCCAGCAGCGATCACCTGGTTCGCGCCTGGCATGAGACTTACGGGCTGCCGGTGGTGCTGACCAATTGTTCGAATAACTATGGTCCCTTCCACTTCCCCGAAAAGCTGGTGCCAGTCATCATTCTGAACGCGCTGGCGGGCAAGCCTTTGCCGATCTACGGCAATGGCGCAAACATCCGCGATTGGTTGTTCGTTGAGGATCACGCAGATGCGCTGCTTTTGGTGCTAGAAAAGGGCGAGCTTGGTCGCAGCTATAACATCGGCGGCGAGAACGAGCGGACCAACCTTGAGCTGGTCAAAACCCTTTGCGCTATTCTGGATCAGAAACGCCCCAAAGACAGCGGCTCTTACGCGGATCAGATCACCTTTGTGGCGGATCGTCCGGGCCACGATGCCCGCTATGCCATTGATCCCACACGCATTCGCACCGAACTTGGCTGGCGCCCTAGCGTGACGGTCGAGGAAGGACTGGAGCGGACCGTGGATTGGTATCTGGACAACCAGCCTTGGTGGCAGGCGCTGTTGGACCGCAAAGGCGTGGGCGAACGTCTGGGGACCAAGGCATGAGCATTCTGATCTTTGGCTCTTCCGGTCAGGTGGCGACAGAACTGGGGCGATATGCTCCGGACGCCACTTTTCTGGATCGCGCCGCCTGTGATCTGAGCGATCCGGGCAATTGTGTTGATGCGATCCTTTATCACAAGCCCCGCGCAGTGATTAACGCGGCGGCCTATACGGCCGTCGATAAAGCGGAAAGCGAAGAAGAACTTGCGACCCTGATCAATGGCGCTGCGCCCACGCAGATGGCCCGCACATGTGAAGGCCTGAAGATCCCGCTGGTTCATATCTCGACCGATTATGTTTTTGACGGCACGGGCGATGCAGCCCGTTTCCCGAATGAGGCGACGGCCCCCATGAACGCCTATGGCCGCAGCAAGCTTGTGGGCGAAGAAGGCATCCGCGCCAGCGGCTGTGTCCATGCGATTATGCGGACCTCTTGGGTCTTTTCCTCTCATGGAAACAACTTCGTTAAAACCATGCTGCGCCTGTCGGAAACCCGAGACAGCCTGAATGTGGTCGGTGATCAGATCGGTGGCCCTACCCCTGCCCGTGCGATCGCTTATGCGGCGAACGCCATGGCCGAGGCGCTGATCGCCGACCCGACCCGCACCGGTACCTATCATTTTGCCGGACAGCCCGACGCCTCCTGGGCCGACTTCGCCCGCGAGATTTTCCGTCAGGCGGGCCGCAGTGTCACGGTGAACGACATCCCCACGACCGATTTCCCGACACCGGCGAAACGGCCGCTGAACTCGCGCATGAACTGCGAAAGTCTGAAGAATTTTACGCTGGTCCGTCCCGATTGGAAGGCGGCCCTTACTGACGTTTTGAAAGAATTGGAGGTCATCGCATGACCCAGCGCAAAGGCATTATCCTTGCGGGCGGCTCTGGTACCCGCCTCTATCCCCTGACCCTTGCGGTCTCGAAACAGCTGATGCCGGTTTATGATAAGCCGATGATCTACTATCCATTGTCGGTTCTGATGCTGGCGGGAATCCGAGAGATCTGCATCATCACCACACCTGCGGACCAGTCCCAGTTCAAACGCCTTCTGGGCGATGGCAGCCAATGGGGCCT
>JAYZYX010000188.1:0-5755 GCA_036139795.1 Pseudomonadota bacterium
CGGGTCTTGCGGCGTGATCGGCTCAGCCGCGAAAAAGCAGTGTGTCGCCTGCCCCACCGGGACAGGCGTGAAAGAAATTAGCGGTCGATCTCGCCGAACACGATGTCCATGGTCCCGATGATCGCCGCCACGTCAGCCAGCTGGTGGCCACGGGTCAGCTTGTCCATCGCCTGCAGGTGCAGGAAGCCCGGTGCGCGCAGCTTGGCGCGGTAGGGTTTGTTGGAACCGTCCGACTTGATGTAGACGCCGAATTCACCTTTGGGTGCCTCGACAGCCGCGTAAACTTCACCCGCAGGCACGTGGAAGCCCTCGGTGTAAAGCTTGAAGTGGTGGATCAGAGCCTCCATCGAGGTCTTCATCTCGCCACGCTTCGGCGGGGTCATCTTGCCACGGGCCAGAACGTCGCCCTGGTTTTCCGGCATCCGCAGTTTCTCAACTGCTTGCAGGATGATGCTGATCGACTGGCGCATCTCTTCCATACGGACGAGGTAGCGGTCATAGCAGTCACCGTTCTTGCCGACGGGGATCTGGAATTCAAACTCGTCATAGCACTCATAGGGCTGCGAGCGACGCAGGTCCCATGCAAGGCCAGAGCCGCGCACCATCACACCCGAGAAACCCCACTCAAGGATATCTTCTTCAGTCACAACACCGATATCGGCGTTACGCTGTTTGAAGATGCGGTTTTCGGTCAGCAGGCCGTCCAGATCTTCCATGAACTGGGGGAATTCGTTCTTCGCCCAATCCTCGATATCGTCGATCAGCTTGTTCGGCAGATCCTGATGCACACCACCGGGGCGGAAGTAGTTCGCGTGAAGACGCGCACCGCAAGCCCGCTCGTAGAAGATCATCAGTTTTTCGCGCTCTTCAAAGCCCCACAGCGGCGGGGTCAGCGCCCCAACGTCCATCGCCTGCGAGGTCACGTTCAGCAGGTGGTTCAGAATACGGCCGATTTCCGAGAACAGAACGCGGATCAGGCTGGCACGACGGGGCACCACGGTGCCGGTCAGCTTTTCGATCGCCAGACACCAAGCATGTTCCTGGTTCATGGGCGCCACGTAATCGAGGCGGTCCAGATACGGCAGGTTCTGCAGGTAGGTGCGGCTTTCCATCAGCTTCTCGGTGCCACGGTGCAGCAGGCCGATGTGCGGGTCCACGCGCTCGACAATCTCACCATCCAGCTCCAGAACCAGACGCAACACGCCGTGTGCCGCAGGGTGCTGGGGGCCGAAGTTGAGGTTGAAGTTGCGGATCTTCTGTTCGCCGGTCAGGGCGTCGTCGAATTTTGCGCCATCCATCATGTCACAAACCTTCCCTTAACCGTTCGCCTTGGACTTCTCGTCCCCGGGCAGGATGTATTCTGCACCTTCCCACGGGCTCATGAAGTCGAACTGGCGGTATTCCTGAACCAGTTTCACGGGCTCATAGACCACGCGCTTCTGGGTCTCGTCATAGCGGACTTCGGTGTAACCGGTGGTCGGGAAGTCCTTGCGCAGCGGGTGGCCGCGGAAACCGTAGTCGGTCAGCAGACGACGCAGGTCAGGGTGACCCGAGAACAGAATGCCGAACATATCAAAGACTTCACGCTCGAACCAGTTCGAGCTGGGATGCACGTCGATGATCGAGGGAACAACCTCGTCCTCACGCACAGCCACACGCAAACGGATGCGCTGGTTCTGGTACATCGACAGGAAGTGGTACACCACGTCGAAACGCTTTGCGCGCTCGGGGTAGTCCACAGCGGTGATGTCCACCAGAGTGCTGAAACGGCAGTTCACGTCGGTTTTCAGAAACTCGACGAAAGCAACGATGTTGTTCAGGGCAACGTCGACGTTCAATTCGTCATACGCCACGTCCCAGCCGATCACACAGTCGGGACGCTGAGCCTCAAGCAGGGCTCCCAGTTCTTTCAGGGCCTCGGTCATCGCTTACCTCTCAATCGTGCCGGTGCGACGGATTTTACGCTGCAATTGCAGGATACCGTACACCAGTGCTTCTGCGGTCGGGGGGCAGCCGGGAACATAGACGTCCACGGGCACGATGCGGTCACAGCCGCGCACAACCGAGTAGCTGTAGTGGTAATAGCCGCCGCCATTCGCGCAGGACCCCATGCTGATCACATAGCGGGGTTCGGGCATCTGGTCGTAGACCTTGCGCAGCGCGGGGGCCATCTTGTTGGTCAGGGTGCCCGCAACGATCATCAGGTCCGACTGGCGCGGAGATGCGCGCGGCGCGGTGCCGAAACGCTCAAGGTCGTAGCGGGGCATCGAGGTGTGCATCATCTCGACCGCGCAGCACGCCAGACCAAAGGTCATCCAGTGCAAGCTGCCCGTACGGGCCCAGTTGATGATGTCCTCGGTCGAGGTCAGCAGAAAGCCTTTGTCCTGCAGCTCTTTGTTCAGCTGCTGGGTCGCCACCTCACGGTCGAAACCTGCGGTATTGGCGCCGGTCATCACTCCCATTCGAGTGCCCCCTTCTTCCATTCATAGGCAAAGCCGACAGTCAGCACGCCAAGGAACAGCATCATGGACCAGAAGCCGACCATGCTGATGTCCTTGAAGGCGACGGCCCAAGGGAACAGGAAGGCGATTTCCAAGTCGAAGATGATGAAGAGAATCGACACCAGATAGAACCGGACGTCGAATTTCATGCGCGCGTCGTCAAAGGCGTTAAAGCCACATTCGTATGCGCTGACCTTTTCGGGGTCGGGGTTGCGAACGGCGATAATGGCCGCGGCGAGGATCAAAACGAGTCCCAAACCGATGGCAACCGCCAGAAAGATGAGAATGGGCAGATATTCCCTCAGCATCTCTTCCACGCGTGGCTCCTTTCCTGCGTCTAACGCATTCACTGGCTGCTATGCTTGCGCTGCTTCTTACGCCTGCCCCCTTATGGGGTCAACACGAACAAACATACATTCACAACCATGAATATTCAGGCAAATCGGGGCTTTCACTTACACCAAACCCCTTACAGACAAGGTGCAACACGGGCTTACTCTGCCAGCCAGCCCGGTTTTCTGCGACTGAAAAAAGCGTCAATGCCCTCGGCCGCTTCGGCGGTTTCCCAAGCATCTGCCAAAGCCTTGATCGAGGTTTCGACAGCTGCGGAATCTGCACGACCGTCCAGCGCATGAACAAGGGCTTTCGCCCGCGCCACAGCGCCCGGCGCTGCCGACAGGTAACTTTCCACCTCACGGGCAACTTCGGCATCAAGGTTTTCACTTGGAACCCTGCGCGCCAGCAGCCCAAGGCCCTCGGCCTCACCTGCATCAAAGCGCCGTCCCTGAAAGAACACCTGCCGCGCTTTCGCCGCCCCCATGCGAGCGATAACGTAAGGACCGATTGTTGCTGGAATCAGCCCGAGGCGCACTTCGGTCAACCCCATAAGGATGTTTTCCGCGCCAATCGCACAATCACAGACAGAAGCCAGCCCGACACCACCCCCGAAGGCATTGCCATGGATTCGCCCGATCAAGGGCTTGGGCATCCGGTCCAGCGCCATCAGCATCATCGCCAAGCGGCGCGCCTCGGCCATTCGGGTCTCGCGATCAGCGCCCATCTGTTCGCGCATCCACTCCAGATCGCCACCGGCGCAGAATGTGGGCCCGTCAGCGGCCAGAACAACCACCCGTACGGCCTCGTTCTGCCCCAGATCGATGGCGGCCTGATGCAGCTCGTCCATCATCTTCGCACTCATAGCATTGTGCTTGTCCACGCGGGCCAGCACCAGCTGCGCAACACCCCGTGCATCAATCTCGATCCGGATAGTCTCGGTCATTCCCCTGCTCCCCGCATTGCCCGCGCCATTTGTCCGGCCTGCGCCAGAATGTCCCGCTTCAAACCTGTCTCATAGCCCGCTGCGGCCAGATAATCGGCCACCGCTTCTGTGGCCACATTGCCCGCAGCCCCCGGCGCATAGGGACAGCCCCCAAGGCCCCCGACAGCCGCATCAAAGACGCGCAAACCCTTTTCCAGAGAAACACCGATGTTTTGCAGCGCCTGCCCGCCCGTGTCATGGAAATGCCCCGCCAGTCCGCTGGCTGGCACCTCGCATAAAACCGCGTCCAGCATGGCCCCCACGGCCTCCGCCGTTCCGCGCCCGATGGTGTCCGCCACAGACACCTCATAGCAACCCATCGCCCACAAACGGCCCGCCACTGCCGCCACAGCCTCTGGCGCAATCGCCCCGTCAAACGGGCAGTCCGTCGCGCAGCTCACATATCCGCGCACGGGCAATCCTGCGGCCTTCGCCGCCTCGGCCAAAGGCGCGAACCGCTCAAAGCTCTCTTCGATCGAACAGTTCAGATTGGATTTCGAAAACCCTTCCGAGGCGCTTGCGAAAATCGCCACCTCATCGGCCCGCGCGGCAATCGCCCGCTCCAGCCCCTTCATATTCGGGGTCAGCGCCGCATAGCGCACGCCAGCAGCCCGCGTGATTCCCGCCAGCACCTCGCCCGAGTCCGCCATTTGCGGCACCCACTTGGGGCTCACAAAGCTGGCCACCTCGATCCGCCGGAACCCCGCCTGCGACAGCAGATCAATCAGCGCCAATTTTTCTTCCAAAGGAATAGGGCGCGGCTCGTTCTGCAACCCGTCCCGCGGCCCCACTTCAAAGATCTCGACCCGTTCCATACCGCGCCTCCCCGTTCATCTTGGCAAAAATACCTCCGCCGGAGGCCACGCCCCCGCCCAGGGGGCGTTCAGCCTTCCCACGGGGGATAGAAGTCCTGTGCATAAAGACGCCATTCACCCGTCGCAGGCAGCGAGGCCTGAAAGGCAGGGCGCTCGACCAGACGTGCATACCACGCCTCAACCGCTTCGAACCCGTCCAGCGCCGCAAAATGGCGGGACATATAGACCGCCTGCCCGACCGAGATATCCGCCGCCGAAAAGCCCGATCCCAGCAAATAGCCCGAGCCCGTCTCGGCCAGACGCGCCTGCAGCGCCCCGTAGCATTTCTTCAACCGCGCCGCTTCCAGCTTCGTCACAATCGCCGAGCGCATGGAATCCTCATACAGCATGATATGCTGCTGGGTCAGCGCCGCGGAATGCTGGCTCAGGGTCTCGGCAAAATGCACCCAGACCAGCCAGGCCCGACGCTCAGGATCACCTGGCAGACGACCCATCCCCGCCTCGGGGAAACGCTCGCACAGATATTCTGTGATCGCGCCGGTCTCGAACATGGTGTCGCCGTTGATCTCCAAGGCCGGAACCCGCCCCGCAGGCGACAGCGCCAGATAGGAAGGGTCCCGCAGGTTCTTCCCGAAATCATGGGTCACGACCTCAAAAGGCACGCCCAACTCATGTAGCAGCCACAATGTCCGCATGGACCGGCTCTGGGGACAATGATGTAACCGGATCATTCCTCGCTCTCCTCTTCCAACCGGACCAGCGCTGCCCCTGCGGCCACCTGATCCCCTTCCGAGCATAGAACCTCGGCCACCACCCCGTCACGCGGCGCGCGCAGGGCGTGCTCCATCTTCATCGCCTCCAACAAGGCCATCCGGTCCCCCGCGGCCACCGTATCTCCGGCGGCAACGAACAGTTTCTGGACCAACCCCGGCATCGGCGCTTCCACCAGATCCAATGAGGCCCCGTCTGCCGCATCCCGCGCCAGCGGGTCGATATAGTCGAACACAAAGGCCCCTCGGTCAAAGACGGTGATGCGCTCCCCATGCATCACCGCCTGACCGGCACGTGTACCTCCCTGCGACCAGCCCCCATCCCGGCCACGGCGCAAAGACACACACGCC
>JAYZYX010000189.1:0-4244 GCA_036139795.1 Pseudomonadota bacterium
GACCTTAGCGTTGAAGCATCGGCGTTGCGTCGAATTCTTTTTGCAACGCGTTGTGGTCATATTCGGTCGCGAACCAGTCGCGGATCGGGATCGGGCCCTTTTCGTTCAGGCGCTTTTCGTAGGTATCCAGAATGTGGTCCAGAATACCGGTCTTGGTGTAGCGCTGGTGAACGAACCGCAGGGACAGCTGTTTCTTCGCCTCAGCTACTGGAACGTTTTCCTGATCGATCAGGAACAGCGCACTGGCGAAACCGGCGCGGTCTGCGCCCGACTTGCAGTGCAGGGCAAAGGGACGGGGGATTTCGTCGAAGGCTTCGAACACGGCGGCCACACGCTCGGGCTTGGGGGCCTTGCGGGCGTAAAGCTTGCGGTCCCACAGGGTGATGCCTTCTTCTTCCGTCACCTTCTTTTCATAGAGGTAATGGGCAAAGGTATCAGGTCCGCGCAGGTTCAGGATGTTGTTGATTCCACGCTTTTTCAGCGCGCGGATGCGGGCCGGATAGGGCTGGTTCATGCGGAAGACACCGGGCGCGATTTCCGCCTCGTTGGTCCACAGATACCGGAGGATCG
Source organism: Pseudomonadota bacterium (assembly GCA_036139795.1). Classification (GTDB taxonomy): domain Bacteria; phylum Pseudomonadota; class Alphaproteobacteria; order Rhodobacterales; family Rhodobacteraceae; genus Donghicola. Next base: position 571 of record JAYZYX010000189.1, read on the forward strand.
CATGGTCCATCAGCTGAAAGTGGATGGCCGCGCCGATCCGCCCTTTGGGGGTCGAGATATCCTCGCCGAACGAGCGGCGCATGCGGACTTCCCAACGGTAAATCCATTTGCGGATTTCTTTCAGCATACTGTCATCCCGTTTTTTGTGCATTGCCCGTACCGCCTTGCCCGTCAAAGAGCAAGTGCGCCCTACCGATTGACGGCGCGTCGCACCCCGTTAAGGTCGCCCCGTGTTACTACGGAGCTACGCATGAGTCTTGCCAACGGTCGTTCCCATCTGGCCATCCCCGGTCCCTCTATCATGCCCGATCGGGTCTTGCAGGCGATGCATCAGCCCGCGCCCAATATTTATGAGGGGGCGCTGGTCGAATTGACCTTTGGTTTGGTCCCCGATCTGAAGCGTGTGGCGCAGACTGAACATCACGTGGCGATGTATATCGCCAACGGTCACGGGGTATGGGACGCGTCCCTTGCCAACACCATTGCCGCCGGTGAAAAAGTGCTGGTGCCGTCCTGTGGCCGCTTCGGTCACGGATGGGCCGAGACCGCCAAAGCGCGGGGGATCGAGGTCGAGTTGATCGACTTCGGCAAACGCTCTCCGATGGATATGGAGGTTGTCGCCCGTTCGCTGGAGGCGGACAAGGATCACAAGATCAAGGCTGTGTTGGTGACCCATGTGGATACGGCTAGCTCGGTCCTGAACGACGTGCCTGCCATGCGAAAACTGCTGGATGACCTGAACCATCCGGCGATGCTGTTTGCGGATTGCGTGGCCTCGATGGGGTGTGACCGTTTCGAGATGGACGCTTGGGGCGTTGATCTGGCGATCACTGCCAGCCAGAAGGGCCTGATGACGCCGCCGGGAATGGGCTTTGTGTTCTTTTCGCCGAAAGCGAAAGAGGCGCGGGACCAGCTGGGGGTGATCCCCAAGTATTGGGACTGGCAAGAGCGTGCCTTCCCCGAGATGTTCTATCAGTTCTTCGGCGGCACCGCGCCGACCCATCATCTGTTCGCCCTGCGCGAGGCGCTGAATATGATGAACGAAGAGGGGATGGAGGCGATCTGGCGTCGTCACGACGTGCTGGCCCGTGCTTTGTGGGCGGCCTGTGACGCTTGGGGTGTTGGCGGTCCGCTTGAGTTGAACATCGACAATCCTGCCCATCGCAGCCGCGCGGTGACGGCCCTGCGGATCGGCAGCCCCCACGGCACGGCTCTGCGTGATTGGGTGGCGGCGAATGCCGGCGTGACTTTGGGGATCGGTCTTGGCATGGCCGAGCCCGGTGATCCCGCGTTCCACGGATTCTTCCGCGTGGGGCACATGGGCCATTTGAATGCTCATGGGATGCTGGGAACCATCGGTGTGATCGAGGCCGGATTGCAGGCCCTGTCCATTCCTCATGGCGGCGGCGCGGTGGCTGCGGCTGCCGAGGTGATTGCCAAAGGGTGATCGCGGTATTCTGGGCGCGGTGCCTTTGGCAGGCGTCGCACCGTTGAGTATTTATGCAATAAAGAAGCCGGGGTTGGCTTTGCTGGCCCTGGCGCGGTAAGAGGGCGGCCGGAACAGATCGGAGGCCGCCATGACACCGCAGGAGATCGAAGCGCTTTTTACCCGCAGCAGCGGAGACTATGTCTTTGCCCGTTGGGGGCGCCCGTTGGCTCCGGTTGTCTTCGGGGTCGAGGACGAGACCTTGCAGGTGGTCAAAGGCGCGCTGGAAGCGGTTTGCGCTATGGCCGGTCACCAGATGGCCGAGACCGATCCCGAGCTTGGCAGCAACCTGATGTTCTTTTTCTTCCGCGAGTGGGACGAGTTGCCGGAGGTTCCGAATCTGGACCAACTGGTGCCCGATCTGGTGCCCTTGGTGGCGCGGTTGAAATCGGTGGATGCCAACCAATACCGGATTTTCCGCTTTGATGAGGCTGGCGCGATCAAGGCGGCCTTCGTCTTTTTGCGGATGGATAAGGTTTTGTCATCCTTGCCCGCCGAGGCGCTGGCGTTGGGGCAGGTCGCGCAGACCATGTTGCTGTGGTCGGACGAGGCATTCAAGAGCCGTCCCGTGCTGGCGCAGGCCAAGGGGCATATGCTGCTTCATCCCGAGATCGGCGCGGTGATCCGTGCCGCCTATGATCCGGTGATGCCCGCCGTGGCGCAGGATGCCAGCCATGCGCTGCGTCTGTTTGCCCGTGCGTCTGCCGGAAATAGCGCGAACTGAGGACGTTTCGACCCGCATGAGGGCTGCCATATGACGGGGGCGACGAATTGTCTTGCGTTGTGGCTTTTGCCTTTTATGCAGGGTGAGCAATCTGACGTTAAGGACGTTCCCCTATGCCCGAGAAAACGCTCGCCCATCGTTTTGCCTGCCGTGTCTATTATGAGGACACCGATCTGGCGGGTATCGTCTATTACGCCAACTACCTGCGCTTTATCGAGCGGGCACGGACCGAGTGGGTGCGGGGCATGGGCATCGACCAGAAACGCCTGAAAGTGGATGCGGGCATTGTCTTTGCGGTGCGTCGCCTCGAGGCGTATTACCTGAGCCCTGCCAAATTCGATGATGAGTTAGTGATAGAAACAACTCCGGAACTAGTCACAGGGGCCCGCATTGTGTTGAAGCAGGATGTGCGTCGCGGCGAAGAACTGTTGTTTTCGGCCCATGTAACCCTTGTTGCCCTGTCTGACACCGGCCATCCGGCGCGTTTGCCAGCAAACATCCGCCTGCTTCTGCATTGATTACAGTCAATCACCGCCTGTTGATAAGGGAAAGATGGCGTTTGTGCGGCAACTGCTGTAGAATCGCGTCATAACAAGCGCAAACGCGCAGGAACTTTGGCAAGAGCAGGCACTTATGGAAGCTGAAACCCTGGCTGTCGCACAGCAGATTGATTTCTCGCTGTGGGCCCTATTCGCCCGTGCAACATTTGTCGTGAAGCTGGTGATGATCCTGCTTATGGCGGCATCGTTCTGGGGCTGGTCGATCATCATTCAGAAATTCATCATCTATCGCGCTGCGCGCCGTGAGGCCGCAAAGTTCGATCAGGCCTTCTGGTCGGGCGAGCCGCTGGATGAACTATATGACAGTCTGGGGGCCGATCCCTCTGGTCGGTCCGAACGGATTTTTGCGGCGGCCATGACCGAATGGCGGCGCAGCCATGACACCGAGGGCAAGCTGATCCCCAACGCCCAAAGCCGTATCGAGCGGAATATGAGCGTTGTGATCGCCCGTGAGGCCGAAGACCTGCAAAGCAACCTGACCTTCCTGGCCACCATCGGCTCTGTGACCCCGTTCGTGGGTCTGTTCGGGACCGTTGTGGGTATCATGAACGCCTTCATCGAGATTGCCGAAAGCCAGAACACCTCGCGGGCCGTTGTGGCCCCCGGTATCGCCGAGGCGCTGCTGGCCACCGGTCTGGGCCTTCTGGCCGCGATCCCTGCGGTAATTTTCTACAACCAGCTGAGCAGCATGTCCGATCGCCTGATCGGCGGCTACGAGGCGTTTGCGGACGAATTCTCGACCATCCTGTCGCGCCAGTTGGACGGCTGATCTATGGGCGCAGGTGTGATCAAAAAGGCCTCTGGTGGCAGTCGTCGCAGACGTAGCCGGACTCAGGCCATGGCAGAAATCAACGTAACGCCCTTTGTGGACGTTATGCTGGTGCTGCTGATTATCTTCATGGTT
>JAYZYX010000190.1:0-14018 GCA_036139795.1 Pseudomonadota bacterium
CCTGCTGAAGAAGGCCGGTTTTGAGGTGGTGGAACCGGCCGATAGCCATCTTTGTTGCGGCAGTGCGGGCACATATAACCTGATGCAGCCAGAGATTTCTGCAAAGCTCAAAGAGCGAAAAGTGAAAACATTAGAGGCGCGTCAGCCGGATATTATCGCAGCCGGCAACATTGGTTGCATGATGCAGATCGGTTCGGGGACAGAGGTGCCGATTGTCCACACTGTTGAGTTGCTTGACTGGGCCACTGGTGGACCCGCACCCAAGGCCATATCAGGGCCGCGACCGGGTGAGGTGCCTATTCTGCGCTAATGTGCCAAACTTTCGCCTCAACCTTGGTCTAGAAAGCCGGGGTAAAGGATGGGAGGTGGCCCTTGCGCTCAGTTCTGGCAGCATTTGTGCTTATCTTCTCTGCAATGTTCACCCATGCAGAGGAGGCGGACCTGAAACGTCTGGATACAGGTGTGGACAGCCGCGGCTGGGAAGGCGTGGGCCGTCTGGATATCGGGGGTAAAGGGTTTTGCACCGGCGCGCTGGTCGCGCCCGATCTGGTGCTGACCGCCGCCCACTGCCTTTATGACAAGACCACAGGCCGTCGCATCGATCTGGACCAGATGGAGTTTCTGGCCGGTTGGCGCAACGGTCGGGCCTTGGCCTATCGGGGCATCCGCCGTGCGGTGACCCATCCATCCTACCGGTTTAACACATCAAATGGTGCCGAGCGTGTGCAGATGGATCTGGCATTGCTGGAACTGATGCAGCCGATCCGGAACACGCAGGTCCAGCCTTTCATGACTGCGCCGCGTCCTCATCGCGGGGCAGAGGTGGGCGTTGTCTCATACGCTCATGACCGCGCCGAGGCGCCTTCGTTGCAAGAGGTGTGCAATGTGCTGGCCGTGCAGGCGGGCGTGATCGTGCTGAGCTGTGACGTGGACTTTGGTTCCTCTGGTGCGCCAATCTTTCAGATGACCCCGAACGGGGCGCAGATTGTTTCCGTTGTTGCGGCCAAGGCAGAGATGGACGGCGAACAAGTGGCGCTGGGATCGGACCTCACCACAGCTTACCGAGAGCTGGAAGCAGAGCTTGCCAACAACCGCCGGACCTTTGAAACGGGCCCAAACGGACCCCAACGGATTGTTGTCGGTGAGAACCGTCATCATACGGGCGCAAAGTTCGTCAGACCTTAAGGCGCTGCGGGGCCTTGAAAGCCGCAGGGATGCTTCCCAGATAATGTTTATCGGAATGCCCAATCGGGGTTCCGGATGATCGCCCGTCCAGACCGGAGGGCACCACATAACGTTATCGCTTTACGGAGGATGACCCATGCGTAGCTTTGATCTCGCACCCCTGTACCGTGCAACGGTCGGTTTCGACCAGATTGCGGACATGATGGACCGTGTGCTGGCCAATGAGGCCCCGCAGCCCACTTACCCCCCTTATAACATCGAGAAGACCGCCGAAGATGCCTACCGCATCTCGATCGCTGTGGCCGGCTTTTGCGCCGATGACCTGAGCGTTGAGGTGAAGGACAAATCGCTGGTGGTTTCGGCCCGCAAAGCCGATGAGGAAGAACCGCGCACCTACCTGCATCGCGGTATCGCGACCCGCGCGTTTGAACGTCGCTTCCATCTGGCCGACCATGTGCAAGTGACCGGCGCGGCCCACGCCGACGGTATGCTGCACATTGACCTGCAGCGTGTGATCCCCGAGGCGCTAAAGCCCCGCCGGATCGATATCTCGACCGCGAAGAAACAGACACAGGTGATTGACGCCTGATCAGACGACCTCCTCCCTGACGAAGACCCGGCCATCGCGCCGGGTCTTTTTCGTTTTGCCTTACGGGCAGAGAACCACTGTGCCGCGGGCATGACGGCTGGCCACGCGGGTGTGGGCCTTTGGGGCTTCGGGCAGGGGATGGGTGCTGTCCACAACGCCGCGCAAGGCACCAGCTTCGACCATTTTGTTCAGGGCCAGCAGATACTCTTTGTTGTCGCCGTTCACATGCAGGCGCATGTGTTTGCCGTCTTTGCGTTTAGGGCGCAGATTGTCCAGAAGCTGCCGGATGCCGAAATTCAAAGGCAGATATAGCCCGCCCGGGCGCAGGACCTCAATGGCGCGGGAATAGGTGCTGGCCCCCACACAGTCGAACACCACGTCATAGGCTTCGGGGCCTTTCAGGGGATCGGTCTTGTGGTAGTCGATCACCGCGTCAGCCCCCAGTTCGCGGGCCAGTTCGTGATTGGCCGTGCTGCAAACCGCTGTGACATGGGCGCCCATATGGTGGGCGATTTGCACAGCGTTTGCCCCCACACCGCCTGTTGCGCCGATGATCAGGATGCGCTGGCCTGCTTTCAGATCCGCGATATCGTGCAGAAAGCTGTAGGCGCAAACCGCGCCAAAGGGCAGGGCGGCGGCCTCGGCATCGGTCAGGTTGTCTGGGGTCGGTGCGATGGCTTTGTCGGCGGGGATGGTCAGGGTCTCGGCATGGGCACCGCCGCCGGAAAAGCCGTAAACACGCTGACCGATTTGCCATCCGGTGACCCCGTCACCCAAGGCGCTGATCGTGCCAGCAAAGGTCAGACCCAGAACCGGTTTGCGCGGCTTGAACAGCCCTGCATAGATTCGGCCCGCCAGCCACAGCCCGCCCGGAAAGGCCGAGGCCCGCAGCCGCCAGTCCGCCGTCGTTACTGCGCTGGCTGTCACATGGACCTGAATTTCCCCGGCATTCGGTGCCGGAGCGGGCATTTCAATCAATTTCAGAACGTCGGGCCCGCCATAACGGGTATAGGCTATCGCTTTCATAAAGAGGTCCTTCCGAAATAAACTAGAGATTGATGATGTCTGTTTAGGTCGAATTAAGGAGTCTCAGCCTATAGCGGAATTGTCGAAATTTGTATGGATAGCATGCGGGGCTGCATGGATTGGAAACGGGTAAACTTTGACTGGAACCATGCGCGGTCGTTTTTGGTGACCGCGGATGAGGGGTCGTTGTCCGCAGCGGCGCGTGCTTTGGGCATGACCCAGCCCACTTTGGGACGGCAGGTCGCGGCCCTTGAGGATGAACTTGGCGTGGTGTTGTTCGAACGCGTTGGGCGCGGTCTGGAACTGACCGATGCGGGGCACAGCCTCTTGGATCATGTGCGCGCTATGGCCGATGCGGCGGGAAACCTGTCGCTGTCGGCAACGGGGCGCAGCCAGTCTGTAGGCGGGACGATCCGTATCACTGCGTCCGAGATTTACGCGGCCTATCTGTTGCCGCCCTTGCTGGAGATGCTGCGCAAGCAGGCCCCCGACCTGACCATTGAGGTGGTGGCCAGTAACGACATCCGTGATCTGCAACGGCGTGAGGCCGATATCGCCCTGCGCAATACCCGCCCTGCGGAAGAGGCGTTGATTGCCAAGCGGGTCGTTGATGATGAGGCCTACCTCTTTGCCACCGAAGCGATGGTGGAAAAGCTGGGGGATCTGTCCACACCTGCGGCGATGCGGAAGGCGGATTTTATCGGCCTGCCCAACAACGGGGTGTTGATTGACGGCTTGCAGGCGATGGGTTTGAAGGTCGGCCCCGAGAATTTTCGCATCCACCCCGACAACCATCTGGTCCATTGGGAAATGGCGCGGCAGGGCCTTGGGGTCGGTGTGGTACCGGTCTGGTTGGGGGATTCGGCGCAGGGCATGGCGCGGGTGGACTGCGGGATTGATCCCATTCCCTATCCCGTCTGGCTGGTCGCCCACCGTGAGGTGCAGACCAGCCGCAAGGTGCGCTTGGTCTATGATCTGCTGGCGCAGGAAATTCCCCGTATGCTGCGCGTCTGACCGCGCAGAATGAAAAACGCGGCAACCGTATGGTGCCGCGTTCGGGATTGCAAAACTGCGTGGCGGATCAGACCGACAGGCAGATGTATTTCAGCTCAAGATATTCCTCGATCCCGTGGTGGCTGCCTTCGCGGCCTAGGCCGGACTGCTTCACACCGCCAAAGGGCGCGCCCTCGGTCGAGATGATGCCGGTGTTCACGCCCACAATGCCATACTCCAGCGCCTCCGAGACTTTGGTCACGCGGCTGAGGTCTTTGGCATAGAAATAGGCGGCAAGGCCGAAGATGGTGTCGTTCGCCATCTCGATCACCTCATCGGTGTCCTTGAAGCGGAACAGCGGGGCGAAGGGGCCGAAGGTTTCCTCTTTCGAGACCTTCATGTCCTGCGTCACGCCGGTCACGATGGTGGGCGCGTAAAAGGTGCCCTCGTTCCCGATCCGCTCGCCGCCGCAGATCAGCGTCGCACCCTTGGAGGTGGCGTCGGCAAGGTGATCCTCGACCTTCTCGATGGCTTTTTCGGTGATCAGCGGCCCCAAATCGGTGCCAGCCTCAAGGCCGTTGCCAACCTTCATGGCCTTGACCCGTGCGGCCAGCTTTTCGGCGAAGGCATCATAGACCGCGTCCTGCACATAGATGCGGTTTGCGCAGACGCAGGTCTGGCCGTTGTTGCGGAACTTGCAGGCGATGGCCCCTTCGACGGCTGCATCCAGATCGGCGTCATCGAACACGATGAAGGGCGCGTTGCCGCCCAGTTCCATGCTGCATTTCATCACCTGATCGGCCGCCTGACGCAGCAGGATACGGCCCACGCCGGTAGAGCCGGTAAAGGTCAGCTTCCGCACGGTGGGGTTTTCACAGAACTCTTTGCCGATACCCGATGCATCGCTGGACGGCACGATCGACAGCAGGCCATCAGGAAGGCCTGCGCGGGTCGCCAGAACGCCCAAGGCCAGCGCCGACAGGGGCGTTTCCGAGGCCGGACGCGCCACAAAAGCACAGCCCGCCGCCAGTGCGGGACCGGCCTTGCGGGTGATCATCGCGTTGGGAAAGTTCCAAGGCGTGATGCTGCCCACAACGCCGATGGGCTGCTTGATCACGTGCAGCCGCTTGTCGGGTTGATGGCCGGGCAGGATTTCCCCCATGATGCGCTTGCACTCTTCGGCGTAGAACTCGACGAAGCTGGCGCCATAGGCGATCTCGCCGCGGGCTTCGGCTAAGGGCTTACCCTGTTCGGCGGTCATGATGATGGCCAGATCTTCCTGGTTTGCCATCATCAGATCGAACCATTTGCGCAGGATGTTGGCGCGTTCCTTGGCGGTTTTGGCGGCCCATTCTTTCTGGGCGACGCGGCCTTTTTCCACCGCAACGGCGACCTGCGCACGGCTGACATTGGCAACGCTTGCAATGACTTCGCCGGTGGCGGGGTTGGTGACCTCGAACTGACCGTCCTCGCCGTCCACCCATTGGCCTGCGATATAGGCCTGTGTTGCGAGCAGGCCGGGGTCGGACAGCATCTCGGTCAGGGCTTTGTTGGACATGATTGGCCTCCATTGGCGAATTCGAAATCTTGCTGTGATAGGGAAAACAGCCCAAGCTGCTCTTGTCCAGCACTCACAGGGGTTTTGTATGAACTTGGATCGCGCATACGAGAATACAGCGTTCATCGACGGCGGAAGTTCCTACCCCGCCCGATGGAAATCGCAGGCCGAGGCGTTTCGCATCGCCCAATCCGCCCGCGCACGGCTGGATCAGCGGTATGGCGAGGGGCGGCGGCATCTTTACGATCTGTTTTTGCCCGAGGGCGCGGCCAAGGGGCTGCTGGTGTTTATCCACGGGGGCTATTGGAAAGCCTTTGATAAATCCTACTGGTCCCATTTGGCGGCGGGTGCGGTTGCTGCTGGTTGGGCTGTGGCGATGCCCATGTACACGCTGGCCCCGGAGGCGCGGATCAGCGAAATTGTCCAAGAGGCTGCCGCGGCGGTCGCAACTTTGGCCGATGTGGTCGATGGGCCGATTGTGCTGACGGGGCATAGCGCGGGCGGGCATTTGTCGGCGCGTCTGGCGGTTGGAGACTTGCTGCCCAAGGGCGTGATGCACCGTATCCGCCGCGTGGTGCCGATCTCACCCGTTGGGGATTTGCTGCCGATGACACAGCTTGAGATGAACGACATCCTGAAAATATCCGAGGATGAGGCTCTGACCGAAAGCCCTGTTTATCTGCCTGCGCCGCGCGTTCCGGTGACGGTTTGGGTTGGCGGGGCCGAGCGGCCAGTCTTTGTCGAACAGGCCGCCATGCTGGCCAGAATGTGGGAGTCGCCCCTGCAAATCGCCGATAAGCGCCATCATTTTGATGTCATCGAGGATATGGCGCAGGGGCCGCTTTTGGATTTGCTGATCGCTTAAGCCTTGGCTGTCGCGCTCATGCATTGGCGTCCGTCAGGGCCGCGCACCCAGAAATTGCCCTGACCGTCGGTCATGAACTGCGCCACTTCGGGGCAGATCAGCGGGGCGGTGGCGCGGAAGCTGAACTCGGACAATCCGCCAAGGGTCTCTTTCGCCAGTAACATCAGAACCTGCGCCAGAAGGGGGCCGTGGACGACCAGCCCGCTGTAGCCTTCGACGTCGCGGCAGTAGTCCAGATCGTAGTGGATGCGGTGGCCGTTGAAGGTCAGCGCCGAATAGCGGAAGAGGTCCGTGCTGGAAAAGGACCGCTCTAGCAGCACCTCGCCTTCGGGGGCCATTGGCGGGGGCGGGGCAGGTTGATCGGGGCTCGGGTCTTCGCGGTAAACGATGTCCTGCCATTCGGTCACACAAAGCTGCCCGTTCTGCCGCACTTCATGTCGCGCGGTGACGAAGGCCAGCGGGCCGGTACGCCCTTGCTTGTGGGCGCGGCTTTCGATGACCGAGGTCTTTTCTGCGGCCATGCCGGTCTGGATATCCCGATGAAATTGCAGACGTCCGCCAGCCCACATGCGGCGCGGCAGGCCCATATCGGGCATCAGGGATTCGCCCAATGCGGGGTGTCCATCGCGGCCCAAACGCGGGTTCGGCAGGGCCTCCCAGAAATAGATCTGGTAGAAAAACGGCGGCAGCGCCTGCGTCGGCGCTGCGATTTCCAAAGTGACCGCCAGTGCCTGCGCGCGGGCGGGGTCCATCGTGTCGGTGATCCGGAGAGTGGCGTCAGCCAAGGGCGACCTCTTTCTTCAGCCTGTCTAGCAGGCCTTGCAGCATTTTCACGGTCTGGTCGTTCTTTAGCGTGCCATCTTCGGCAAAGGCCTCATGGGCGACGGCAACGGTGACCAGCGGTCCGGGGATAATGCGCGCTTGATGGGGCACAAGGCAAGTGCGGGTCATCAACTGGCCAGCCTCGCCGCCGGTGCGGCCCATGTTGGCTGACAGCACCAGAACGGGCTTGTCTTTTAGCGGCAGGGTCTTGTTCCGGCTGATCCAGTCCAGCGCGTTCTTCAGCACGCCGGTGATGCCCTTGTTGTATTCGGGGGACGAGATGATGACCGCGTCCGCATCCTCGATCTGGGCGATCAGGGTTTTCACAGAGGAGGGTAGCCCTTCGGCCTGCTCAAGATCTCCGTCATAAAGGGGCAGGTTCAGATCAGCTTCGGTGTAGCTGGCGGGTTGCGCCAAGCGCACAGCCTCGGCCAGTAGTTTGCGGTTGTAGGCCCCTTTGCGGAGCGAGCCGGAGATACCAAGGATTTTCATGAGCGGTGCCTTTCGAACGTCAAAACCGGAGTTGTTGAAAAGGTAACCCAGTCACATCGAAAGAGGTTCCTGTGGTTTTCGCGCAGCCGCTCTGCCGCTTTGCACAACGAAAAACGTCCGGCGCGGGGCCGGACGTTTCCAAAGTTTTTAGAAGATCGCGCCGGATCAGTTGGTCGGCGTGATGATGATTTCCACGCGGCGGTTCTGTGCGCGGCCCTCGGGCGTGAGGTTCGATGCGACGGGCGCATCTTCGCCGCGGCCATAAGCCTGCACGCGGGCGGGCGATACGCCGTTCTGGAACAGCACGCTGGCCACGGACTGGGCGCGGCGCTGGGACAGATCGTAGTTGTAGGCGGCCTCGCCCACATTGTCGGTGTGGCCGATAACCTGCACAGTCGAGTTCGGGTAGGCGTTCAGGTTGTTCGCCAGTGCGCCAAGGTCGCGGCGCAGGTCCGAACGTACGTCGGTGCTGTCGGTCGCGAACAGGATGCCCTGCGGCATGGTCACGATCAGCTGGTCGCCGGTGTTGTTGATGTCGATCGACTGGTTCTGAAGGTCAGCGCGCAGGTCTGCGGCCTGACGGTCAAGATGGTTGCCAACGGCTGCACCCGCTGCGCCACCGATGACGGCACCGATCAGCGCGCCTTTTGCCCGCTCATCCTTGTCGGCGGCTGCGGCACCGACCACACCACCAAGCACACCGCCGATCACTGCGCCGGATTTGGTGCGGGCGTAGGGGTCTGCGGGCTGGGTCTGGTAGCCGCCGCTACCGCTGTTCAGATACGAGGGCTCCATACATGCCGAAAGGGCAAGTGTGGCGGTCATTGCGGTGGCGATCATCACGCGTTTGGTCATTGGCTCTGCCTTCTTGATTTCGGGCATTGTGCCCTTTTGGTCGAACTATAGCCTAATGCGCAAAGACTGGGAAAGTTGCATTCTGGTTTAAATAAGCGGCAGTTTGCCTAACTTTTCGTGTGAATTATTACGCTTTGGCCTCTGCAATCGCGGACTCGTAAGCCAGAATTGCCCGTTTGACGGGAAGGCCCCAGTGATAGCCGCCAAGCTCTCCGGATTTGCGCAGGGCGCGGTGGCAGGGGATCAGATAGCTCACAGGGTTGCGCCCCACAGCGGTACCAACCGCGCGGACCGCCTTAGGGTTGCCAGTCACGCGGGCGATTTCCGAATAGGTGCTGACGTGGCCGCTGGGGATTTGCAGCAGCGCCTCCCAGACCTTGATCTGGAAGGGTGCGCCGATCAGATGCAGGTGTGCCTCGCCCTTCATGGCGAAGGCGGCGGTAACCTGATCGCGGATCGGGGCGCCATCATGGATGAACTGCGCCTTGGGCCAACGGGCTGCCATATCGGTGAAACTGGCCTCATCCCCCATCTCGGCGGTGAAGGCCAAGCCGCACAGGCCTTTGTCTGTCCCCATAACCATGGCAGGGCCGAAGGGGCTGTCAAAGGTGTCCCAGTAGATGGTCAGCCCTTCGCCTTTGCGGGCGAAGTCACCGGGGCTCATGGCCTCCCACCGCAGGAACAGATCGTGCAGGCGGCCGCTGCCCGAGAGCCCCAGCGAATGCGAGACCTCTAGCGTGGTCATCCGCTCGGCCAACATGCGTTTTGCTTGGCCCAGTTGCAGGTATTGCTGGTAGCGTTTGGGGCTGACTCCGACCCATGCGGAAAAGCTGCGCTGAAAGTGGGCGGGGCTCATGTTCATGCGGCTTGCCAGTGCCTCAAGGCTTAGGGGCTGGTCAGCTGCATCGATCTCTTCGATGGCGCGGCGCATGATCTGATAGTGATATGTGTCCTGCATCTGCGTGCCTCCTGCAACAGTCACCATAATCCATGGCATGGAATGCTCTCATCGTGCGACCCGATTGTTGCGCAAACGGAATTCGCAGGGCATGGAGGGGGCATGGCCAAGCAACTCGACTATACGACGATGCGTGAGATCTTCACGCGCTTTCAGAACGCTGAAGCAGAGCCCAAGGGCGAACTGAACCACGTGAACGCCTATACGCTGGTGGTGGCTGTTGCCCTGTCGGCGCAGGCGACCGATGCGGGCGTGAACAAGGCCACGGCCAAGTTGTTCGACATCGCGGACACGCCGGAAAAGATGCTGGCGTTGGGCGAAGAAGGTCTGATCGAGCATATCAAGACCATCGGCCTGTTCCGCAACAAGGCGAAGAACGTCATTAAAATGAGCCGTATTCTGGTGGACCAATACGGCGGCGAGGTTCCCAATTCCCGCGCTGCGCTGGAAGGTCTGCCGGGGGTTGGTCGCAAGACCGCCAATGTGGTGCTGAACATGTGGTGGCGCTATCCGGCGCAAGCGGTGGACACCCATATCTTTCGCCTTGGGAACCGTAGCGGTATTGCGCCCGGTAAGGACGTGGTCGCGGTCGAGCGGGCTATCGAGGACAACGTGCCGGTGGATTTCCAGCAGCACGCCCATCATTGGATGATTTTGCACGGACGCTACATCTGTCAGGCACGCAAGCCCAAATGCGGCGCTTGCCTGATCCGTGATCTGTGCCAATTCGAGGATAAACAACTGTGAGCAAGAAATATCAGGTCGTCGGCATCGGGAATGCCATCGTGGACGTGCTGACCCAGAGCGAAGATACCTTTCTGGAGATGATGGACATCGAAAAAGGCATCATGCAACTGGTCGAGCGGGAGCGGGCCGAACTGCTGTATGCCTCGATGAAAGAGCGTGTGCAGACGCCCGGTGGCTCGGTTGCGAATACGCTGGCGGGTCTGGGCAAGCTGGGTCTACGCAGTGCCTTTATCGGCCGTGTGCGCGATGACGCTTTGGGCCGGTTCTACGCGCAGGAAATGGAGACCGGCGGCACGGATTTCGTGAACGCGCCTGTGAAGGGCGGCGAGTTGCCGACCTCGCGCAGCATGATCTTTGTCTCGCCCGATGGCGAGCGCTCGATGAACACCTATCTGGGGATCTCTGCCGAAGTGGGCCCCGATGATGTGGACCCCGCTATTGTAGGGGATACAGAATACCTGTTCCTCGAAGGGTACCTCTTCGACAAGGACAAGGGCAAAGAGGCGTTCCAGACCGCAGCGCGCCTGTGTCAGGAAGCTGGTGGCAAGGCGGGGATCGCGATCTCTGATCCGTTCTGCGTTAACCGTCACCGCGAGGATTTCCAGCGCCTGATCGGCGAGCTGGACTTCGTGATCGGCAATGAGGCCGAGATTCTGGCGCTGTATCAGGATGAGGATCTGGATGTGGCGCTGGAGCGCGTGTCCAAGAAGTGCCCGCTGGTGGTCTGCACCCGCTCGGGCGACGGGGTGAGCATTGTGCGCGGTGAAAGCCGTGTCGATGTGCCGGTCGAAAAGATCGTGCCTGTGGACGCCACCGGTGCAGGCGATCAGTTCGCCGCCGGTTTCATCTTTGGCATGGCAACAGGAGCCACTTTGGCGACCGCAGGCCGGATGGGCTGTATTGCCGCCCGCGAAGTGATCGGTCACATGGGGCCGCGACCCAAAGCCGATCTGCGCGCCCTGTTCCGCCGTGAAGGTGTGTTGAACTAAGAGTTTCCGGTCCCCTTGGGGGAACCGGAGCCTTCGGCGAAGGTATTTTTGCCAAGATGAAAGCCGCGGTTTTCTGCTGTTGAGGGCGCCTCTTGTTAGGGGCGCCTTTATAGTTTTGTCAGCTTGGCGAGGGCGCGGAAGCCTTGGGCCGTCATACGGTCATAACTGGCCAATGTGGCGGGGGCATGTTGGGCCTTGAGGCCGCTTTGGTAGGCTTTGGCGAGGGGGGCGTCGGCGATCAGGGCCAGATCCTGTCCCAGCCAGTATGCGCGGGTGGCGGCAAGGTCTGCGCCGATGAGATGACCGAGGGTGCGGTCTGCGGCTTCGGTGACCTGAGCGCTGCGCAGGTGTGTGGCGAGGCGCTCGGGGCGCGAGAAGGTGTCAGAGAGGGCCTCGGTGTCCAGGTCTTGCGCCTCTGGGGCGAGTGTCTGAGCCAATTGCGGGGTGAGGGTTCCGGCAAGGCTGACGACCTCTTTCGCGCTGACGTGGACCCATGTGGTTGTTGTGTCCCCGACGATGATCAGGATGCCGTCCCATTCAGGGTTCAGGTCTTGAAATCCGATGGCCGCGATGCGGGCCGCGCCGATGCGGTCGGCGGGGCTGGCCTGGCTGATGTTGGGAACAACATGTAGCTGACCGCGGGTCTCAAGGGATTGGGGCGCAAGAGGGCAGGGTGTTTTGTCGGCCGGAAGGCTGTGATCGGCTGCCAGAAGGGTCGGCGCCTGCGGCAGGGTTTGCGCTGTGATGGCTGCGCCGAAGTTGCGGCCTTTGAAGGGCCAGAGGCGGTAGCCATCTTTGGCGAGAATGGCGCCAAACCAGTCTGCGGTATCGGGTGTTATGGTCATGCCAGAGCGCCTAACAAGCATCGGGCGCTCTGGTCAATCATTGTTGCGCGGTTCAGGCGACGCGGGACTTGTCGGCAGCGGGCACCAATTCGCGGATCGCGTCGTACTGCGCTAGGAAGACCTTGCCTGTCAGTTCGTGCAGGAAGTGGCTGCGTTGCAGGCGATCCATGACGGGGCCTTTGACCTCGGAGAGGTGCAGGGTGATGCCCATTTCAGAGAGGCGGGTGTTGATCGCCTCAAGGCTTTCCAGCGCGCTCATGTCGATCTCGTTCACGGCGCTGCACATCAGCACCACGTTCTTGATCGGCTGATCGCAGATCACGCGGTCGGTGATGAAATCCTCCAGGTAGCGGGCGTTCGCGAAGTAGAGGCTTTCGTCGATGCGGATGGTTAGCAGGCTGGGGTGGGTCTGCACGTCATGGCGACGGATGTTGCGGAAGTGCTGGGTGCCGGGAACCAGACCGACCTCGGCGATATGGGGGCGCGAGGTTTTGTAGAGGAAGAGGGCGATCGACAGCAGTACGCCTGCCGAGACGCCTTTTTCCACGCCAAAGGCCAGTGTCACGATGATGGTGACGAAGACGGCGGCAAAGTCCACGCGCGAATATTCCCACGTCTTTTTCAGGATGGAGAAATCCACAAGGCTGAGGACGGCCACGATGATGGTGGCGGCCAGTGTGGCTTTGGGCAGGAAGAAGAGGGCAGGGGTCAGGAACAGGGTCGCCATCGCGATACCCACAGCGGTGAAAGCACCAGCGGCGGGGGTCTGTGCGCCAGCGTCAAAGTTCACGACCGAGCGCGAGAAGCCACCCGTTACCGGAAAGCCGCCCGACAGGGCCGAGCCGAGGTTCGCGGTGCCAAGGCCGATCAGTTCCTGATCGGGATCGATCCGCTGGCGGCGTTTGGCGGCAAGGGTCTGCGCGACCGAGATGGTTTCCACATAGCCCACGATCGAAATCAGCAGGGCGGGGATGGCGATCTGGCTCCAGAGGCCAAGGTCAAAGCTGGGGATGGCAAGGCCGGGCAGGCCGGTGGGAATCTGGCCGACGACTTTGACGCCGGACTGATCTAGGCCAAAGGCAAAGGTCACAAGTGTAGTTGCCACAACGGCAGCTACGGGGCCGGTGCGGGCAAGGGCCGCGCCAAGCTGGCCGGTGATGCCGATTTTCGCCAGCGCGGGCTTGAGGTTGCCGCGCACCCAGAACAGGAAGCCGGTGGTCAGTACGCCGATGATGATCGTGGGCAGGTTTGCGTCGGGCAGGTATTCGATCCAGCCGTGGAAAATCTCGATCATGTTGTCGCCTTCACCCTTGATGCCAAGGATGTGGCGGACCTGACTGGCGGCGATGATCACGCCCGAGGCGGTGATAAAGCCCGAAATCACGGGGTGCGACAGGAAGTTGGCCAGAAAGCCAAGGCGCAGCAGACCCATAGCGGTCAGCATCAGACCCGACAGGAAAGCCAGCAGGATCGCGGCAGTATAGTATTCCGGCGTGCCGTGGGCGGCCAACTGGCCAGCGGCAGCGGCGGTCATCAACGAGGCAACGGCCACGGGGCCGACTGCCAAGGCACGCGATGTCCCGAAAACTGCATAGATCACCAGCGGGGCGATTGATGCATATAGACCCACCTCTGCGGGCAAGCCTGCCAGCAGGGCATAGGCCAGCGATTGGGGGATCAGCATGATCGTGACGATCACGGCAGCCACCGCGTCACTGGTCAGGGTCTCTTTGTTGTAACTTCCCAGCCATTCCAGAATGGGCAGGTAACGTTTTACGGGGTGTCTTTCGCGTGCCATGGGCTTGCCTTCGACGAATTAGAACGAGGGGAGGAGGAGGGGAGACAGGCGACAGGTGCCGCCTGCCCTTATCGGGTTATTTGCCAGCCGAGACTTTCTCGGGGGTGGCCATCCATTCTTTCCCGCGCAGCATGGCCTTCCAGTAGATCGGGGGAAGGATCTGCTCTTTTAGCAGCCATGCCAGACGGGTGGGTTTGGTGCCGTCCAGCAGCCACTTGGGGAAGCTGGGCAGCAGGGTGCCGCCGTAGCCGAACTCGGCCAGAACGATTTTGCCGCGTTCCACCGTCAACGGGCAC
>JAYZYX010000191.1:0-5745 GCA_036139795.1 Pseudomonadota bacterium
GAACGCGCAGGTCGGGACGCTCGGCCACGGTGTAGCCCGACTGGAAATCGCCAAAGGCAATCGCGCAGGCACCGGTTGTGATGTCGGGCATATCCTCGGCAATCAGCACGGGATAGCCAAGCAGACGCGCAGGCTCGCCAGCGGCCAGACCGTCCGACCACAGGAACCGGCCATCGTTGTCCTTCAGCTTGCGCACCTGACCTGCGGTCTTCGAGTTCATGACGAACTGCGCACGGGCGCGGTACTGGGCACCCAGCGCATAGACCAGATCGATCAGGCTCTCAGCGCCGGTAAACTCGCCGTCTGCGCCAGTCGGCACATAGCCCAGATTGCCCCAGGTCCAGATGTCGTTGTCCACGCGCCCGTGGGTCAGGAAACCCTTGGGTTTTTCGACACCGTCACCGCTGACAAAGGCCGCCGCCTCGGCTCGGGCGAACTTGTCGGCAATACGGCCCGCAAGCCAGCCTTCCACATCAAACGCACTGTCATCCAACAATCGCTGCGAAGCTTTCGGCAGCGCCGACAATTCATGCAGAGGGATGGTGATGCGGTCGATCTGCGGGCTACCAGTTTCGGCCATGGTCGAGGTCTCATTCGCCCAACCGTGACCAAGTTCCGCATGATCGATCAGCACGTCATAGCTGGTGGCCTCGACGCTGACCACATTGGCAATCGCACGCAGCGATGCGGTCGAGGTCAGAACGCTCGAAATGCGCTGGCTGGTCTGAGGGTCCACCAGATAGCCACCGTCACCGGCAACAGCGGTGGACATACCCTTGGCTTCCAGTTCCAGACCGCGCAGGCCGTCGTCGTCGCCGGTCCGCAGATAGGCGTCAAAGGCCTTTTTATGGGGCACATCTGCCGAATGTGCAGCGGCCAGCGCGGGACGGGTAGCGGTCATGGTTTTGCGATCCAGCATGGTCAGTCTCTCTTCCTGCTTGTCAAACTTCGCTTCAATATCAGCCTTGAACACACTGAAAGCGTTCAAGAATTCATAGATTGCCGATTGCACCACATGGGCATCGGGCATAGCTTCTCCGTTCCGTGGCAATGCCTCGGTCAAATCCATCGTCGTTCTCCTGTCATTGATTATCCGGCGTGCATTGCCTTGGCGGCATCCCGGAAAGCATCGGCGACGTGGCGCCAATTCGGGTCGGCCAACTCGCCCTTACGGGCGACTGTCGCCGTTGGCAGCATGGGGAAGGTCACCAGAGAGACCTCCCACAAATCCACCTCTTTCAGAATGCGGCACCCGCTCTGATCCTTCACCGCTTTGGTGCAGCGATAGCCGATAGACAGCCCGTCAATCGCCCCCGCCTCGATCAGCGCCGCGGCCTCACGGCCCTTCTCGACACCGTCCAGAAGGCGCCCTTTCACCCAAAGGCCGTGGTCGTCCTCGCGCAGCTCGTCCCAGACGCCGATAGGCTGCGCCGGATCGTGCTGCCACAGCATCCGCACTGGACGGCCCGAACGCTGCAGGTCCGCAAGACACGCCTTATAAGCGCCCGCAGCCACCACATCACCGCCGCGATCCACCTGCCCGAAGACCGAGGCATAGCCCGAAATCACCGCACCCTCTGCGGTCAGGCCAGCCTCGGTCTGGCAAAACTTTTTCTCCAGCATCTTGCTTACTCCTCTTGAGGACGGGGTGGCAGGCCAAGGGCCACGCGCTTTTCCGCATCGGTCAGAAACTCGGCCGAGGCCACACGGCGCCAACGCGCCTCACGCTCTTCGGACAGAGCCGGAATCTGGTCCAGATCGGGACCAAGCGTCAGCGCCTCGCCTGTCAGTTCCGACAACCAGTTCGACATGGCCGCCAGCACCTTGCTGGCCAAGGGCAGCACCGTCAGGCGATAGAACGCCCGATGTGCTTCCTGATAATTGGCGTAGGTCGCATCCCCAGGGATTCCCAACAGCATGGGCGGCACACCGAAGACCAGCGCGATATCACGGGCAGCGGCTTCCTTGGTCTTCTGGAACTCCATATCGCTGGGGCTGAACCCCATCGGTTTCCAGTCCAGACCGCCTTCCAGCAACATCGGACGCCCTGCATTGCGGGCACCTGTGTGGTGGGCCTCCATTTCCGACACCAGACGGTCGTACTGATCGGCGCTCATCGCGCCCTGACCCTCAGCCCCCTTGTAGACAATCGCCCCCGAAGGCCGCGCAGCATTGTCCAGCAAAGCCTTTGACCAACGCGCCGCCGCATTATGTACATCCACCGCTGTCGAGGCCGCCTCAAGCGGCGTCAGACCATAATGGTCGTCCTGCGGGTGGAAGTTACGGATGTGGCAAACTGGCTTGCCCTCGGTCATGTCGTAGCGGTGCTTGCGGCTTCCCAGCACATAGTCATAGGCCACCGGCCAGCCATCCGCCCCCGGCACCACATGCATCCGGTCCGAGCGCAGCACATACAGTTCCTGCGGCACCATCTCGCCCACGGCTTCCAGATAGCCGTTCCCAGACAGCAACAGCTGCCCGTACAGCGCCTCCAGAAACTCGGCCCGCCCCTGCGCCGGATTGGGCCGCTGCAAAAGGCCAAGCCAGGGATGGGTCGAAAACCGCGCATCCTCGCTCTGCAAGACCAGCGGCAGCGCCGCAGCCGCCTCGGCAATCACCTTCACCGCGCGAAAACCCACCGGATTGCCCGTAAAGCCCGCCCGCGTCAGCGACACCGTATCCCGAGGCGTCCAGCTCACGCGTCCTGCGCCCGACCAATGCACCACGGGACCGGCCGCGCTGGCTTTGGTCTCGGGTGCCGCCTCGGAAGCCGGCCGCCGGAATAGATCGAATACCGCCATTGTCCCTCCGTTTCATCCGACCCGAGCCCGTCCCGCGTCGTTGAAAAGCACTATCTTGCCAAAAAGTTAAAAGTTTCTCGAACCACCGTACGGTGGATCTCAGAGGCTGCGCACGCTCGGGCGACGGGCCGTTGCCGCACCCTCGATCATCACCTCTGTCAAAGCCCAAACCAGCGCGTCAACGCGGTCAGGGCTACCCTTTCCCTCATAGCCACGGGGCCCCATCCGGCACATCTGATCTTCCAGCGCATCAAGGCCGGACACATGGCGCACCCGCCCCTGCTCATACAACGCCGCCACAGGCTCGGCCCGCGCCACCTTCCCGCGCGAGGCATGGACCTTGCGGTAAGGCACCAGCGGGTCCACCTGCCGCAAGACAGTTTCCACCAGATCGCCCCCTTGATTGACCTCGGCCACCAGCCTGTCCGCCCCGTGGCGATGAAACGCGTCAACCGCTGCCCGCGCCCAAGTCAAAGGCGACGCCGCCCCGACTGATGCATCTTCCAGCACATAGGCCCGCCAAGCCTGCGGCGGCCCTTGCATGGTCACACCCACGACCACGATTCCACACAGGTCTGACCCCGCATGCCCCGTCACAGGCGGGTCCACAGCCACTACGACACGGTCCAGCGCTGGCACCTCAGCCACCTGCGCCTCCGCCAACGAACCAGAGCGCCACAAAGCCCCCTCAGCCTCTTCCAGCAGCACGCCGTCCAACTCCTGCCGCCCAAGCCGCGTGCCCCCGTAGCGCGCCTCTATCTCGGCCAGAAACCCCTCCGCCAGATTGGCACGGTTGTCCTGCGTCCGCGCATGGGTCACCACGGTCGATGGCGCCGACAAAAGCCGCTTCAAGACCCCCACATTGCGCGGCGTGGTCGTCACACAAACCCTAGGATCATCCCCAAGCCGCAACGCAAATTGCAACATGTCCCACGCATCCTGCGCGTTCTTCCACTTAGCCAACTCATCGACCCAGGCCCCGTCAAACTGCGGCCCACGTAGCCCTTCAAAGTCATGGGCCGAGAATGCCGCCGCCTCGGCCCCGTTCGGCCACACCAAACGCCGCCGACCCGAAACCCACTCGGGCCGCCGGTCAGGCGGAGAGCAGGCAATGATCCCGCTCTCGCCAAAGACCATCACCTCGCGCACCTGATCAAAGGTCTCGCCCACCAAGGCGATCCGCGCACAGGACCCCGCATCCATAGGCCGCGCCCCCTCGACACGGGACCGGACCCATTCGGCACCGGCGCGGGTTTTCCCCGCGCCGCGCCCTCCCATAATCACCCAGGCCCGCCAATCCCCCGATGGCGGCAACTGGTGCGGCAACGCCCAGAAATCGAACAGCCAAGGCAAAGCCGCCAGTTCTGGCTCAGTCAAACTGTCCAGAAAGGCCTCCCTCACCCCGTGCGGCGCGCAGGCGATCCAGTCGGCGCCCGATCGAAGCCCTTGCTCCGGAAAGGTCCAACTCTGCTCCGCCAACGGCCCGTCCCTTTGTTCGCACGTCATATTGGTTCTCCAACTCGTAGGCGCGGCTCAGCCACTTACGCAGCTCAGCCAACCGTTTCTCGCTCTCCTTCGGCGCATCCTCAGCTCCGCTGCGAATACCCTCCTGAAGGGCGATCACTTCGTTCATCAGATCGCCCACCTGTCCTGCTGCCGCGCGAATGTCGCGCAGCAAACGGTCAGTGGGCTGGTCTGTTTCAGTGATATTGCTCATGGTCTCTTGCCTCTCATGCGTGAGCCCGCACAAGAAAACCGGCACCTGCCTCAAATCGCTCCGGTTCCGTCCAGCTTGGGTCCAAGACTACGCCCCGCACTCGAAACCGCATAGAGACACGCCATTCCCCCGCGCGGCCCCTCAACCTCGCGGTAAGTTTCTTTCATCTTGGTGGAAAATACCTCCGCCGGAGGCAGCGGCGCGATAGCGGCGCCCGAATTGCAAAAGGCGCCCCACAGAGCGCCTTTTGATCAGTTTGCTGTCTTGGCTTGCTCGGCCTCGATGGCCCGCCATTTTGCCACGTTGGCGTTGTGCTCGGCCAGTGTGGCGGCGAAAGCATGTCCGCCAGTCCCATCGGCCACAAAGAACAGATAGTCGCTCTGTGCGGGGCCGACGGCGGCCTGAAGGCTGGCCAGACCGGGGTTCGCAATCGGTGTCGGCGGCAAGCCGCGGATCACATAGGTGTTCCAAGGGGTCTCGCGGCGCAGCTCGGACTGACGCAGACCACGGCCCAAGACGCCCTTTCCTTCGGTCACGCCATAGATCACCGTCGGGTCGGTTTGCAGCGGCATCCCCTGCTCAAGACGGTTCACAAACACGCTGGACACCAAAGGCCGCTCCGAAGCCACACCGGTCTCTTTCTCGATGATCGAAGCCAGTGTTACCATCTCTTCCGGCGTCGCGATCGGCAGATCAGACACCCGAGTCGCCCAAACCGACGCAATCCGGTCGTTCTGCAACTGAACCATCCGGTCAATGACGCTGGAACGGCTGTCGCCAACGCTGACCTCATAGCTATCGGGCGCCAGCGAGCCCTCGGCGGGAACCGCAGCAATCTCGCCTTCCAGCACATCCACAGCTTTCAGCGCCTCAACCACCTGCCAGCTGGTCACACCTTCGGCCAGAGCCACGCGATAACGGGTATCGGCACGGCTTTTGACCTCGGTCACTTCCGCAGGAACCTCAGCTTCGCCACCGGGGGTGTACTCGGCGATTTCCTCAAAGCGCCCCGTTGTCGGGTCCATCTCGCGCACTTCGCCAAGCAAGGAATTTACACCAACGCGATAGACAATCTCTGTCCCGCAAGAGCTGGCACCACCACGGGTCACGATATCGACGATCTCTTCCATCGACGCGCCCTCAGGCACCAGATAGCTGCCCGCTTTCAGTTGCGCGGTCTTGTCCGCATAATCGGCACCGATCCGCATGATCTGCGGGCTGCTGATC
>JAYZYX010000192.1:0-5993 GCA_036139795.1 Pseudomonadota bacterium
AGTGTCATCCACATCGCGGCGGGCATCTTGCAGCAGCGACACCAGATCATAGGCCGGATGGGCCAGACAGGCGTCTTGGAAATCCAACAGACCCGCGCGCGCGATGCCCTGCTTTTCGGGCAGCAGCATCAGGTTTTCGGCGTGGTAATCGCGCAGCATCAACACGCGCTTTTGCCGGTCAAAGGGCAGCGCGGCGCGGATCAGGGCGGCGTGCAGGGCGTCCTTAGTACTGGGGTCCAGCGCGGGGCGGTCCGGCAAGGGCCAGTCAAACAGCAGCATCGCCTGATCCGCCATCATGCGGGCGTTGTACATAGGCAAATCATCGGGCGCGGGGCGTTCATGCAGATGTACCAGAACATCCGTGGCCAGCCGGTAAAGCGGCATGATCTGGGCGGGGTCCTTTTCCATCTGGCGTGCGAAAACGCCGTCGCCAAAGTCCTCTAGCAACAAGATGCCAGCTTGCGGGTTTCCTGCCAGAATTTTCGGGGCGCTCAGGTCAATGCTGCGCAAGTGCCGCGCCAGACGGGCAAAGGCGGGGGTGCCGCCAGCTTCGCCCTCGGGGGCCTGCATCAGAATGGCGCGGTCTTCACCGCGCGTCAGGCGCGTGTACCGGCGGGATGACGCATCGCCTGCCAGCGGCATGGCGTCTGCCTTGTCCCAACCGGCCAGTTTCAACAGGGTTGCTGTTTCCATCATGCCAGCGCCTCGATTTTTGAATTCCACGCGGGATCGCTCCAGCGGCAGGTCAGGCGGCGGGTGTCGTCGCCGGTGGTCTCAAGCGTCATCCACAGGGCCTTGTCAGGCGCGTCGGCCCCAAGGCGATCGGGCCATTCCACAAGGCAGATGGCGTCCTCGAACGCCTCATCAAGACCCAGTTCAATCGCCTCATCGGGATGGGACAGGCGATACAGATCGCTGTGCCAGATTTCACAGTCCGGCCCGTCATAGACCTGCACGATGGTGAAGGTCGGCGAGGGAATATCCTCGGGCGCGGGCAGAAGCGACTGGATCAGGCTGCGGGCAAAGTGGGTTTTTCCAGCGCCGATCGGCCCTTCCAGAAACACAACATCCCCTGCCCCCAAGAGGGGGGCAAGGGACTGTGCGAAGTGAGCGGTGGCTTCGGGTGAATTCAGATCAAATGTGCGTTCCATCGACCGCGAAGATGGACTGGCTGTTCGCGGCCTGCAAGCGGCTAATGGGGGCCATGCGCTGGGGGGTCGAGACAGCACGATCATCCAGACGGATCATGATCCCGCCGCCGACAACCGGCGTGACGCGGACCAAGGCGCTGGCCAGCCCGCCCATCCGCGTGCGGAAGGACCAGGGTTCGCGGTCGCTGACCTGCGTGGCATAGCTTTCCACATCATCCCAGAACCCGCAGTTGCCTGAGGCATTGCGCCAAAGCGCCAGCGCCTGATCCAGCCGTGTCGGACGTTCGTCTGTCAGTGAGGCCCAGACCGAATTGAACGCACGGTTGGAAAAGCTAAGACGTCCGTCTTCGGCAAACACGCAGATCGGCTCTTCAAAGCTGTTCAGGGTGGATTCATTCTGGCGGATGCGCGACCGGATGCCCCGAGTAGCGGAAAGTTCGCTGGATATATCTTCCATCAGCAGGGCGACGGCTCCGTTGCGGTAGGCCTGCGCTGTGACCCGATAGGTCTGGCCCGAGGGCAGGCACCACAGCTCGTCCAGCAGATCATTGCCCGAGCCGCTGGCCTCAAGCGGCAGTCCTTCAAAGCGGGCGCGCCAATCGGTGTAATCGCGAGGTTCAGGCAGCATTCCCCTGCTGCGCATTTCGTCCAGAAACTGGGTGATGGTGGGTTTGCGGCTAAGGGTGGTGACCGGCAGGGTGGTCAGCTCCATCAGGGCGGGGTTGAACAGGATCAGATTGCCTGCCTTGTCGAAAATCCCGATGCCCACGGACAACTGAGCAAAGGTTTTTGTCATGGTCTGGACCAACGCACTGGGCTCTGTCGAGACCGCTGGTGCCCTCGCAAGGGCCGCGCTTAGATCGACAGGTGTTAGTCCGTCTTTAAGATCCCCCCCAGACTCTTCTTTGCGGGATTGCGCTTCGTCCGCCCGTGCTGTTGCTTGATTGCGGGTCAAGACCATAATTGCCAATGCTGCGATAGAGCCGGCGACAATCGCGGAACTTACTAGTAACATTAACAAATGCGGAGGCATGGGGGGCAACGGCGGCATGACTCAACTCCTTCGATAACACCGCCAGAGTAGAGTGACCTTAGGTTATTGCAACTATTGAATTGCAAGTATCACTTAAATATCGGATTTTCTGCGCCAATTTTACTGAGTTTTTCGTGGTCAGCGACGATTTTTGCCGCGGGCCAGACAACTTGGACGATAGCACCGCACTGTTCAACCAAATGTGATTCGGGGTCCGTAGCATCCCGGCCATTGGCAAAAGTCAACTCTGCCCCCGATCTTTCCAGCAGGGTTTTGGCGATGAACAGCCCCAGACCCATCCCCTCATATTCAGGGCGTTTCTTCATATCCTGCTCGGCGCGGCGGCGTCTGACGAAGGGGTCACCGATACGGCCGATGATGCTGGGGGGAAATCCGTTGCCGTCATCGATGATGCGCAAAGTGATCTGATCGTCGGTCCAACGGGCCTCGACCCAGACTTTGCTGCGCGAGAAGTCCACAGCGTTCTGTACCAGATTGCGGACGCCATGCAGCAGCTCGGGGCGGCGGTAGATCAGTGGCGCGTTCATTTCGGTATCGTCCGGCCACGAGAAATTGACCCGTGCGCCGCGATCCAGATGGGGTTCAGCCGCGTCTTGCAGGACAGTGGTCAGGGGCGCCATGCGCAGGTGCAGATCGTCTTTGCCCGCCCGCCCCATGCTGCGCAGGATATCGCGGCAGCGGTCGGCCTGTTCACGGATCAGCATGGCATCGGCCTTGAGTTCGGGCATGTCGTCCAACTCTTCGGCCAATTCGGCGCTGGTCAGTTTGATCGTCGCCAGCGGAGTGCCCAGTTCGTGCGCAGCAGCGGCAACAACGCCGCCAAGATCGGTCAGCTTCTGTTCCCGCGCCAAGGCCATCTGCGTGGCCTGAAGGGCATCGGACATGTTGTGCATCTCGGTCGCGACGCGGCGGGCGTAGAGGCCAAGGAACAGAATGCCGATCACAATCGCGGTCCACGTGCCAAAGATGAACAGCTGCGGGATCGCCATGATTTGACCTTCATGGGTGACCAGTTGCAGGTGGAACCGCGCCAGAACGGTCACAATCACCAGCGCCGTCGCGCCAAGGATCAGGTAGGACCGCCGGCTGAGCGCCGCAGAGGATACCGTCACCGGCCCAAGGATCAGCAGGGCAAAGGGATTGTGCAGCCCCCCCGTCAGATACAGCAGGAACCCCAGTTGCAGCAGGTCGAACAGGACCATGAGAAAGTTCTCGGTCTCGGACAGGCGCTTGTTTTCTGGAAAGACAAACAATGCGATCAGGTTGCCGATGACCGAAACGCCGACGGTCATATAGGCCAGCCCATATTCTAGTTGCAGTCCGACGATACGCTGTGCCACGAGGATCGCGGAAAGCTGGCCAAGGATGGCCAGCCAGCGCAGCAGGATCATGGTGCGCAGTCGGACATAATTGCCGCGACCTTCAAAAGCGAACGGGGAAAGGTTGGTTTCGGCCATTCTGGTTCCTAGATGCGTTGCGACAAGGTTATCCATTGTTAATGGCGCCCGTGGATGGGATCAACGCCGCGCCATAGCTGGAAAGAGAGTATTCGGATGCAGAAGTTTTTCGCGATAGGTGCCGCAGTCGTTCTGGTGGCTGTGGTTGGTGGAACCGCAGGTTACGTCATGACCCAAGGGAACAGTGACGATAAATTCGCCCAATGCCGTGCCTCGACCGTGGCGGGCGGTGCCGGTGCCCTTGGCGGGCCGTTCACTCTGGTCTCGGAAACCGGCGCAACTGTGACCGACAAGGATGTGATCACCGAGCCGTCGCTTCTGTACTTCGGCTATACCTACTGCCCTGACATCTGCCCCTTTGACGTGTCCCGCAACGCGCAGGCCGTCGATATTCTGGACGAACGTGGCTATAGCGTGCAGCCGGTGTTCATCAGCATCGACCCCGAACGCGACACCCCCGAGGCCCTGACCGAGTTTACAGACAACATGCATCCGCGGATGCTGGGGCTGACCGGCTCGGCCGAGCAGATCAAGGCTGCCAGCAAGGCCTACCGCACATACTACAAAAAGCAGGAAGACGGTGATCCGGAATATTACCTGATGGACCACTCGACCTTTGCCTATCTGGTGCTGCCGGAAGAGGGCTTTGTGGAATTCTTCCGCCGAGAAGTCGAACCGGAAGAGATGGCCGACCGCATCCAGTGCTTTTTGGATGAGATGTGAGCGCGGCGAATGTTTGACGCCCCCAACGGATCATTCTAGAAATATGTACTAGCCGATAAGGCTTTGGAGGGGGAAACGGGATGGCTGAAGCAATGCTGGACATCGGCGAAGACAAATCCTTGTTGCTGGTAGACGACGATGAGCCGTTTCTGAAGCGGCTTGCCAAGGCGATGGAGAAGCGGGGATTTGAGGTCGAGACAGCGGGCTCGGTCGCTGGTGGTAAAGCAGTTGCGACAGCGCGTCCCCCGGCCTTTGCCGTGGTTGATCTGCGGCTGGAAGACGGCAACGGTCTGGATGTGGTCGAGTTGCTGCGCGAAAAGCGTCCCGATGCGCGGATCGTGGTTCTGACCGGTTACGGCGCGATCGCCACGGCGGTTGCGGCAGTGAAAATCGGCGCGACCGATTATCTGTCCAAGCCTGCGGATGCGACCGACATCACCAACGCTTTGCTGGCCACGGGTGATGAACTGCCCCCGCCGCCGGAAAACCCCATGAGCGCGGACCGCGTGCGTTGGGAACACATCCAGCGGGTATATGAGCTGTGCGACCGCAACGTTTCGGAAACCGCGCGTCGTCTGAACATGCACCGCCGGACCTTGCAGCGCATTCTGGCGAAACGTTCGCCTAAATAAGCTGAAGCAGCTGGTTCACCCGCGCGGTATAATCTGCGCGGACCTCGACTGGCGGGCGCAGATCAATCGTTAGATCTTGTAGCAGGGCGTCCTTTGGGCGCCCGAAGAATTTGTTGGCCTCGGCCTCTTCGAACCCCGCGATCTGGACTGCCTCTAGCCAAGCGCTGACCTTATCGGCCCGTTTGATCGTGGCTTTGACGGTTTTGGGCAGAGCGGCGGGCAGTCCAAAGCGGATGTGGATGGCTGCGGTCAGGCGCACATCCAACTCTCCGTAACCGGGGCCGACAGCAGCCTTAACAGGCGAGATCATGTCCCCGATCACATATTCAGGCGCGTCATGCAGCAGAGCGGCCAGCAGCCATTTGGCAGGAGCCTTGGGGTTCTGCATCCGGTAGATGCGTTCGACCAGCAGCGAATGTTCGGCCACGGAATATGGATAATCCCCGATCGTCTGACCGTTCCAGCGGGCCACAAAGGCCAGACCGTGGGCGATGTCTTCGATCTCGATATCAACGGGGGTGGGGTCCAGCAGGTCCAGCCGCCGTCCCGACAGCATTCGTTGCCATGCTCTGACCGGTTTCGCCATGTGCCTCTCCTGCGCGCTTTTTGCCGGAGTATTGGTCATGGATGGCGAAAAGAAAAGTGGCGCGAAGACGGATCTCCGCGCCACACTGCCCTTCCGGGGGGTTAGGCAGTTTTCTTGCGGCGACGCATCAGCCCCAGGCCTCCAAGCGCCGCCAGCAAGGCCGCACCGGTTGCAGGAAGCGGAACCGGTGAGATCTCATGCAGCTTTTTGCCGTATTTCATCAGGTTCTTCGCGTATTTGTCGTGGAACCCGTGTTTGACGTTCTTCAGATAGTAATCCAAAGGAATGGTCGAATAATGGACCTTACCCTTGCCGAAAGCGTAGGTCATTTCGGTTGCGCGGTGGGATTTGGACTCGCTGGTCATGATGACCTTGGTGCCCTTGGGCGCG
>JAYZYX010000193.1:0-7398 GCA_036139795.1 Pseudomonadota bacterium
GCGGAACGAGATTCTGCAGATGGCGGTTCTGGAACCCAAGATGTGCATCCTGGACGAAACCGACTCGGGTCTGGACGTGGACGCGATGAAGCTGGTCTCTGACGGTGTAAACGCCCTGCGCAGCGAAGGCCGTTCGTTCCTTGTGATCACCCACTACCAGCGTCTGCTGGATCACATCGTTCCCGACGTGGTGCACATCATGGCTGATGGCCGCATCATCAAGACCGGTGGCCCCGAGCTGGCGCTGGAAGTTGAAAAGAACGGCTACGCAGACCTGCTGGCGGAGCACGCGTAATGGGTATTGCACGTGCGCAGCTCAAGCAGCTGAAGCAGGACGCTCTGGCGCAGCGCCAGCCCGTTCTGTCGATGCCCGAAGGGGGCGAATGGATCAGTGCCGCCCGTAAGGACGCCGCCGCGCGTCTGGACGACATGGGCCTGCCGACCCGTCGTGATGAATACTGGAAATACACCCGCCCTGATGCCCTGACCTCGGCCGAGCCGGTGGCAGCGTCGATGGACGGTGCGGCGCACTCGCCCGTGTTCGACGGGATCGACCAGCTGAAGATCGTCTTTGTGGATGGCGTGTTCAACGCGGATGCCAGTGATGATCTGGCGCTGGAAGGCGTGGAAATCTCTCGTCTGGCGGATGCCGCAGCGGCGGATATTCACTGGGCGAAAGACATCTACGGCGTGCTGGAAACCCGTGGTCAAACGCCGGTGGAACGCCCCTTGGCGACCCTGAACACTGCCTATGCGACCGATGGTCTGGTGATCCGCGCCACCGGTGCGGCGGCCAAGCCGATCCACGTGATGTATGAGCGGACCTCGGAAACCTCGGACGTGATCTTGCATCATGTGGTGAAGGTGGAAGAGGGCGCTTCGGTGACCTTGCTGGAAACCGGCGCTGCCGGTGCCCGCGCCAACACTGTGACCGAGGTGAGCGTGGCCGACAAAGCTGCCTTCCACCACGTGCGCAGCCAAGGCCGCGATCATAGCCGCCAGCTCTTGACCCACATGTTCGCGCAGCTGGGTGAGGAAAGCACGTTCAAGTCGTTCACCCTGACTCCTCAAGGGGTTATGACCCGTAATGAATGTATTCTGGAGCTGACCGGCGACGATGCGATTGCCCATGTGGCAGGCGCGCTGATGGCGGACGGTAAGGATGTGCATCAGGACGACACCATCTTCATCACCCATGATGCCGTGAACTGCGAAAGCCGTCAGGTGTTCAAAAAGGTGCTGTCGAACGGCGCGACCGGCGTGTTCCAAGGCAAAATTCTTGTAAAGCAGGGTGCCCAGAAGACCGACGGTTACCAGATCAGCCAGTCGCTGCTGCTGGATGAGGACAGCCAGTTCCTTGCCAAGCCCGAGCTGGAAATCTACGCCGATGACGTGGCTTGCTCGCACGGCTCGACCTCGGGCGCGATCGATGAGGATGCGCTGTATTATCTACGTGCGCGCGGCGTTCCCAAGCGCAAGGCGCAGGACCTACTGGTTCTGGCCTTCCTTGCCGAGGCCGTGGACGAGATCGAGGCCGAAGATCTGCGCGAAGCGATCCTGACCCGCATCCGCATCTGGCTGGATCTGGAAGACGATCTCTGATGGCGGTCACCCGCGATATTGTTGCGACCTATCGCAACCCCGGACAGGTGTTTGCGCGCCTGTCCTCGATGGGCGTTCGGGAAGATCGGGCGCTGTTCTGGCTGATCGCAGGCTGCGGCCTGTCGTTCGTCAGCCAGTGGCCTCGCGTTGCCCGCGAGGCTGCCGCCACCGGCGCTGATCTGACCGAGGCGATGACCGGCGCGTTGATGGCGTGGGTCTTTTTCGCGCCGCTTCTGTTCTACATTCTGGCCTTCGTGCTGCACATCATCATGAAGGTGCTAGGGCGCAAGGCAGGCGGCTTTGCCGCGCGACTGGCGCTGTTCTGGTCCTTTTTTGCTGCGGTCCCGCTGTTGCTGTTCTACGGTCTGGCCCAAGGGCTGGCGCCGGGGCAGGGCGCGTCATTGGTTGGCGCACTGTGGGTTGTAGCCTTTGTGGTGTTTCTTTTTTCCGGTCTGCGTGTGGCATATTGGACTGGCCCTCTTGCGGGGCTTCGCACAGAGACGTAGGGCGTAGCGCATGACGATGACCTTACCCGCAATTTGGCAGATGGTGCTGCGCACCCTTCAAGACCCGCTTGCCATGGGGCAAGAGCTGATCGCCCTACGACTGTCCCGTGCGACAGTCTGGATGGCGATGACGCTGGTCTGTGTTCTCAGCGTGCTGATGTTCTTTGTCTCAGAGGCGGTCATTCCCACTGCTGGCGGTGTGATGGCGCCGCTGATTACACCAATGTCCATGGCAGTCATGGTGGTGGGCAATCTGGTGATGATGATCTTTGCCGTCTTCTGGACGGGCCGCGCGCTGGAAGGCAACGGGCGGCTGGAAGACATCGTTTTGCTCATGTCATGGGTTCAGTTCATGCTGCTGGTGGCGCAGGTGCCCCAGACCGTATTGGCTCTGTTTTCCGCGACATTATCGTCGCTACTGGCTTTGGGGGCGGTGCTTTATGCCCTCTGGCTGATCGTAAAATTCACTCAAGCTGCGCATGGTTTCGACAGTGTGGGCAAGGCGGTGCTGACCGTGGTTCTGGCGATTGTCGGGATTATGGTGGGGCTGGCTATTGTCCTGTCGCTGATCGGTGCGTCAGTGATCGGAGGTCCTGTCTGATGTATGATGTCGACGCTATCCGCGCCCAATTCCCGATCCTGTCGCGGCAGGTAAACGGCAAGCCTCTGGTCTATCTGGACAACGGAGCCAGCGCGCAAAAGCCTCAGGTGGTGATTGACGCAATCACCCGTGGCTATGCCGAGGAATATGCCAACGTCCACCGTGGCCTGCATTTCCTGTCGAACCTTGCCACCGACAAATACGAAGGGGTGCGCGGCACCATCGCCCGTTTCCTTGGGGCCAAGGACGAAGACGAGATCGTGATGAACACCGGCAGCACCGCTGGCATCAATCTGGTCTCTTACGGTTGGGCCGCGCCTCGTCTGCAGCCAGGTGACGAGATTGTCCTGTCGGTGATGGAGCATCACGCCAACATCGTGCCTTGGCATTTCCTGCGGGAACGTCAGGGGGTGGTTCTGAAGTGGGTGGATGTGGATGAAGACGGCAGCCTTGATCCGCAAAAGGTCATCGATGCGATTGGTCCCAACACCAAGCTGGTGGCGATCACACATATGTCGAACGTGCTTGGAACCGTTGTGGATGTGAAAACCATCTGCGCGGCAGCCAAGGAAAAGGGCGTGCCTGTGCTGGTCGATGGCAGCCAAGGCGCGGTGCATATGCCCGTGAACGTTGAGGATATCGGCTGCGATTTCTACGCTATCACGGGTCATAAGCTTTACGGTCCGTCGGCCTCGGGTGCGATCTACATTCGCAAGGAACGCATGGCCGAGATGCAGCCCTTCTTCGGCGGCGGCGATATGATCCGTGAAGTCCACAAGGACGAAGTGACCTACAATGACGCCCCCATGAAGTTTGAGGCTGGCACGCCCGGCATCGTCCAACAGATCGGCCTTGGTGTTGCGCTGGAATGGATGATGGGCGTCGGGATGGAGAACATCGCCGCCCACGAAGCCGCTCTGCGTGACTATGCGCAGCAGCGCCTGAATGGGCTGAACTGGTTGCAGGTCCAAGGGCACGCGCCGGGCAAAGGGGCGATCTTCAGTTTCACCATGTCGGGGGCAGGCCATGCCCATGATATCTCGACGATTCTGGACAAGAAAGGCGTCGCCGTGCGGGCAGGTCATCACTGCTGTGGTCCGCTGATGGAGCATCTGGGCATCAACGCCAGCTGCCGCGCCTCTTTTGCCGCTTATAACACCACCGCCGAGGTCGATGCGCTGGTGGATGCTCTGGAACTGGCCCACGAGCTTTTTGGTTGATTTTGCGATTGCGGGGCGCTGGCCGCCCCGCTATACCGCCCCTCAGGCACCCATAGCTCAGCTGGATAGAGCGCTGCCCTCCGAAGGCAGAGGCCAGAGGTTCGAATCCTCTTGGGTGCGCCACTTCTCTCCCGCGAAAATGACAGTGTCTCGCTGATTTATTCAGCGGGTTTGCATTCGCCGTTGCCGTATTTCTCTTGGCAGACTTTCACCGTGCAGGCGCGGATCTGGACGTCCCGTTGTGCCTCGTTCCGGTCTACGGTGCGGACAGCGGGAACCGAGTAATATTCGGTCTTCATTTCCTGAATGCACTGCATTGTGTTGCCAGTGCCGGTGCAGGTGCTGCGTCCGGTGGGAACCTCTCGGGTTTTGGTCTCGTTGTAGATTTCTTGTTCCATGCGGGGCGGGATGCGGTTCATCCAGGTCGCGGTGCAGATGGATTGCTCGGCTTGGTATTCCGGCGTGCCGCAGCTGGAAAGGGCCGCAAATCCGACGAGTATGGCAGTACGTTTGATCATGGTCATGACTTCTCCAAGGCCGCAAAATGCGGCCTGAAAGTTACCTTACATGACGTCGTGGCGGTGGAAAATATCCATTAGAATGATCGGATAACGGGCGGCATGGCCAATAGCGCGTTGAATTTGGAAAGTCCGCTTTTGTACATACTGACCGATTGCCAGACAATTTCTGCGTGACAGACTCGGTCAGGTATGTTGACGTGTCTGAGACACACCAGCACGCAGTGCGCGTGAGAAATGGCCTGGGTCTTTCCGGAAAGGGTAAGGAATGGCGATGACCTCTGCTGAGAGTGCCGAACGCGGCAACATGATGGGCGTTCTGTTGATGGCCGTTTCCATGGTGTTTTTCGGCACGGCCGACACAATCGCAAAGTTCATGACGGCGGGCTATCCCGCATTGCAAGTGGTCGGCATCCGGCAGATGGGACTGCTGGTGGGGGTCTTGATCTATGTGCTGCTGCGCGGCACGTCCGAGCTGCGGACCCGCCGACCCAAGATGCAACTCTTCCGCGGACTTTGCGCAACGGTATCGGCGACACTGTTCGTTTTGGCCCTGCGCCACATTCCCTTGGCCGATGCGACGGCGATTGCCTTTGTCGCGCCGTTCTTTGTCACCATTCTGGGCGCGATCCTGCTGAAGGAAAATGTAGATGCAGCCCGTTGGGCGGCGATCGGTCTGGGCTTTCTGGGGATGGTTGTTGTGATCCGTCCCGGCTTTGACAGCTTTCACCCTGCCTATCTTCTGGTGCTGGCCAGCGCGGCCCTTTTCGCCACCCGACAGGTTATTTCGCGTTTCCTTGGCGCGACCGAGAAGACCATCACCACCGTTGCCTTTACCGCCGCCACCAGTGCCGGAATTCTGGCTTTGGTGCAGCCATTCGTGTGGCAAACCATCAAGCCCGGCGACATCTGGTTGTTTGTGCTTTACGCCTGCGCGGCAGGTCTGGGCGAGTTTCTGGTGATCAAAGCGCTTGAAATCGCTGAGGCGGTTGTCGTTGCACCATTGCAATACACGATGATCATCTGGACCACCTGTTATGGCTTTCTGGTCTTCGGAGATGTGCCAGATGTTCTAACCATTTGCGGCACTGCGATTATCGTCGCGTCGGGTGCCTACACCTTACAAAGGTCGCGTATGAAGCCGCGACGAATTGCTCCTCCGGCAGGGCATTAGCACCCCAAAGGTGCAACCGTGGTTAGTCTTTGGGATATGTGCATCTGACCATTTGCAATTTTGGCTATTGAAAGTTTGGCCGCAAAGTTCTTTAGTTTGCATTAGCGTACATAAACGACGGACACCTTATGGGCCAATCTTCTTATGGCCAATTGCAGGTTGAGGAAAATGTAGGCGCTCGTTTATTTTTGCAAATCGGTTCCTTGGTCGCGCCGCTTCTTCTGCTGCTGTTGGCTGCCTCAGTTTTGGTGGGCTGGTTGCTGGAAGACGTTTTGCTCACCCATTTGGCGATTACGCTGCCGGGGATGAGCGCGAATACCGCGATTGCCTTTGCCCTATGCGCAGTATCGCTGCTGGCGCATCGCCTGACGCGTTCAAGGATCGTCAGTCTGGCGCTTGCGTTGATTGTGGTGGCGCTGGCAACTCTGCGGGCAAGCGAATACCTGTTCTGGCCTGAACTGGACGTGGACCAGTGGTTCTTGGCGAAGGGCACCGCGATTGCCCGCATGGGCGAGTTGACGACGGTTGGCTTTATCCTCAGCGGTGTCGCGATCGTGATGCTGATCCGCCGGCAGACACGGTTCTTGGGGGTCAGCTCGATCCTGACCTGTGCTTTCATCGTTGTATTCACAGCGATTATGGGGCTGACCGATCTGTATTTCGGCCCCGGTGGGCGTGACGGGATTGCATCGCTAAGTGCGATGTCGCCGATGACCTCGGTGGGGTTTCTGATCCTGATCACCGGTGTTCTGACGGAGCTGTCACGGAC
Organism: Pseudomonadota bacterium; assembly: GCA_036139795.1. Lineage (GTDB taxonomy): Bacteria > Pseudomonadota > Alphaproteobacteria > Rhodobacterales > Rhodobacteraceae > Donghicola. The sequence continues at coordinate 6,391 of JAYZYX010000193.1, forward strand.
AACGGTCAAACGGTTCGCCACATCATATGACAACGGCATCGCGATGCTAGTGGCGCTTCTGGGCACGATTGCAACGCTGATCTTCTGGTACGAGCTAGAGCGACAGGACCGCAGGGCCCTTGATGCGGAACTTCAGATCGAGGCGCAGTTCCTTGCCAACCGTATCGGGCTTGAGGTGGAGAATATCGTCGAAAGCCTTGAGCGTTTGGCAGATCGCCATCTGATTGGGCAGTCGAATTCGGATGCGCAGTGGCGCTCTGAGACAAAGGCGCTTCTTGATGACTTTGAAGATTTGAACGTCATCGCGATGCTGGATGAGGATTTCAAGATCATAAGGATAGAGCCGCTTGAACCTTATCGCGGCGCAATGGGGATCGGGCTGGAATACAATCCTGTCCGCTCGGCCGCGATCCTTGAGGCCCATAGCAGCCGCGAGACCCGCCTGAGCGCGCCTTTCGAGATCACCACTGGCGAAACGCAAGAGGTGATCTTTGTGCCGATGTTCTCGGGCGAGACCTTCATGGGAATGTTGGCGGCGACGGTGGATTTCAGGGGGAACCTGCCCGATTGGTTGCGCCCCGCCTATGCGCATTTTGATGTCCGCGTCACGGATGGCAACTTGCCTGTGATGCAGGGGCCAACCCATCAGGTGGCAATGTCCAGCCTGTTTGTTTCGTCGGATATTGCCGTCGCCAACCGGATCTGGACAGTGACCCTGAACCCCGATTTGGCCTTTGTTGAATCGACCCGCAATCGGATCACACTCTTTGCCGTACCGCTGGGAATGGTGCTGACCATACTGGTGGCCTTGGTTATCAACCGTGCCATCGCGGTCAGTCAGCGCAACAAGATGCTACAGAAAAGCCAGATCAGCCTGCGCGCCCGCGAGATGGACCTGGATTTTCTGGCCCGCCAGTTGGATCTGGTGATCTCGAACACCAATGAGGGCATTCTCTACCTGTCGGATCAAGGGCGCGTGCTAATGGCCAATGACGCCGCGACCCGGAT
>JAYZYX010000194.1:0-5250 GCA_036139795.1 Pseudomonadota bacterium
CAACCTCATGCGCTGCTGCGCTCAGTGCAGCGATATAAGCATCCGGCAGAATTACCCCGCTTGACGTTTCCACATGGGGCGCAAACACAATCGCAGGCCGCTCTTCGCGAATACGGGCGGTGACTTCATCAATCGGCGCAGGCGCAAACGGCGAATGAGGATCATTCCCTACCTGCCGCGCCTTCATTACGGTCGTCTGATCTGTGATTTTCCCGGCATCAATGATCTGCGTCCAACGGAACGAGAACCAACCGTTCCGCACGACCAACACTTTTTCCCCCTTGGCAAACTGCCGCGCAACAGCCTCCATCCCATAGGTCCCGCCACCAGGGACAAGTGCGACGCCCTTGGCATTATAGACCTCCTTCAACATGGAAGAGATGTCGTTCATGACTTTTTGAAAGACCGCCGACATATGGTTCAGCGAACGGTCGGTAAAAACCACCGAGAACTCTTCAAGCCCCTGCGGGTCCACATTATCCAATAACGCCATACCATTGCCTCCTCGAATGCACGTTCAGGCAAAGTGGTAACGACCCAAACCGCCACTGGCGAGGAATACTTTTGCATGCAAATCGCACCCCCTCGCGGGCACACCGTTTGAAACCGCTATTGAATGAGTATTTTAACAATAAAGAAGTTCAAAAGTGCTTCTTTATCGCACAAATACTCACTTCCCTCCCGCACCACCCAGTGGTCCCGGAAGGCGCTCTTCGCTCAGCAAGACGTTTGCTTCCACGTCCCCGACACCAGGCAGTGCCATGATCCGGCGGCGCAAGACCCGTTCGAAGTCGCTGATATCACGGGCAACAATGCGCAGACGGTAGTCATAGACGCCAAGGATATGCTCGACAGTTTGCACTTCGGGAATGGCGGTCACTGCCCGTTCGAAGTCCTCAAGGCTGACCCTACCCTTTGTGGCCAGTTTCACGCCAAGAAAAACGGTGACGCCAAATCCCAACGCTTCATGATCCAGAACCAGACGGCGGTGGGACAGTGCCCCTTCTGACCAAAGGCGTTTGATCCGTCGCCATGCAGCGGGCTGCGACAGACCAAAACGCCGGCCTAAAGCGCCCGCGCTGAGGGTAGCGTCTTGGGAAAGGGCTTGCAGAAGCTTCAGGTCGATGTCGTCCAGTTCCATCATATGGGCAGGGTTCCTTGCCCCTGAATACGGGCCACGTGCATCAGCGCCTCGATGTCCACAATGTGGGGCAAGGTGAGGATACGTTCACGGTAGAGTTTCTGATAATGCGCCATATCGCGCGCGATCAGCGAGAGGCGCAAATCCACACGGCCAAGAAAGCTCTGGATTTCGAGTACCTCCGGAACATCGCGGGCAGCCGCGCTGAAGGTCTCGAAGGCATTGGGGATCGTCTTGTCCAGCACCACGCGTAGGGAGACCTCGACCTCATAGCCCAAGGCGCGCCAGTCAATCACGGCCTGAACGCCTTTGATCACACCGTTGCTGCGCATCTTTTCAAGCCTACGCCAGCAGGCACCACTGCTAACGCCAGCCCTTTCGGCAAGGTCTGCGGAAGAAATAGACGGATCTGCCTGATAAAGGCGCAGAATGCGTCTGTCGGTATCATCAAGCATGATTTACTCGGATATTAGAAATTACACGCATAGTTTTTTCGCAAATTGGAAAAGATTGCGCAATATTGAAAGCGCACAAACCGGAAATCCATGGCATAACCTCGTTCAAACGAAACACCAGCGAGGAGATTTCCGATGCGCGTTTACTACGACCGCGATTGCGACGTTAACCTGATCAAAGAAAAGAAAGTGGCGATTCTGGGCTACGGCAGCCAGGGCCACGCACACGCGCTGAACCTGCGCGACTCGGGCGCCAAAAACGTTGTTATCGCTCTGCGCGAAGGCTCGGCCTCGGCAAAGAAATGTGAAGCCGAAGGCCTGCAGGTCATGGGCATCGCAGAAGCGGCTGCATGGTGTGATGTCATCATGTTCACCATGCCCGACGAACTTCAGGCAGAGACCTACAAGAAATACGTCAAAGACAACATCAAGCCCGGCGCAGCAATCGCATTCGCCCACGGCCTGAACATCCACTTCGGCCTGATCGAAGCGCCCGAAGGCGTTGACGTCATCATGATGGCCCCCAAAGGCCCCGGCCACACCGTGCGTGGCGAATACACCAAAGGCGGCGGCGTGCCCTGCCTGGTCGCAGTTCACAACGACGCAACCGGCAAAGCGCTGGAAATCGGTCTGTCGTACTGCTCGGCCATCGGCGGCGGTCGCTCGGGCATCATCGAAACCAACTTCCGCGAAGAGTGTGAAACCGACCTGTTCGGCGAGCAGGCAGTTCTGTGCGGCGGCCTGGTTGAGCTGATCCGTTGCGGCTTTGAAACTCTGGTCGAAGCTGGCTACGCACCCGAGATGGCCTACTTCGAGTGTCTGCACGAAGTGAAGCTGATCGTAGACCTGATCTACGAAGGCGGCATCGCGAACATGGACTACTCGATCTCGAACACCGCCGAGTACGGCCAGTACGTCACCGGCCCGCGTATCCTGCCCTACGAGCAGACCAAAGCGGCGATGAAAGAAGTTCTGACCGACATTCAGCAGGGCAAGTTCGTTCGCGACTTCATGCTGGAAAACGCTGTTGGCCAGCCCACCCTGAAAGCATCGCGTCGCGCAAACGACGAGCACCTGATCGAAGCAACCGGTGCCAAGCTGCGTGAAATGATGCCCTGGATCTCGGCTGGCAAGATGGTCGACAAGGCGAAGAACTAAGGATAAGGCGCTGGCCTGCGGGCCATGCCCAATCCTTTCGCCCCGGTCCGCAATGGCCGGGGCGTTTTCGTTTACCAAGAGGCCCTCATGCCCGAGATCACACCGCGCAGCTGGATCATGGTTGCCACCCTTGGCTTTGTCTGGGGGGCAAGCTTTCTGGGGATCGAATTGGCGTTGCGTGGGGTAACACCCTTCTGGCTGGTGGCCTACCGCCTTGGATTTGCGGCGCTTTTGACGGTGATAGTCTGGCGCCTGCGCGGTGGGCGGATCGTTCGACCGCAGGACGGCAAACGTCGCTGGCCTTTCCTTTTGGTCGCGGCGCTGTTCAGTTCCGTCATCCCCTTTACCCTCTTAAGTTGGGGCCAACAGCATGTGACATCTGCCACAGCAGGGGTTTCCATGGCCGCCGTGGCGCTGGTGGTGATGCCCATGGCGCATTTCTTTTCGGTGGGCGAGCGGATGACGCCTCGGCGTGTCTTCGGGATGCTGGTCGGCTTTGGCGGCGTTTTGGTTCTGCTGGGGGACGGGCTGTTTCAAAGCTCTGGCGCGGCGCTGGAAAACTGGGGCCGGCTGGCGTGTTTCGGCGCAGCTTGCTGCTATGCCATCAGCTCTGTCACCACTCGCAATTGCCCGCCTATAGATCCCATCGCCATGGGGGCCATTACGATGGTCATCGCCGCTGGCGCTGCCGTTCCACTGGCAATTGCAACAGAGGGTGCGCCGCCTTTGCCCGATCTGACAACCCTGCTGGTGTTGATCATGCTGGGAATGGTGCAAACCGCTGGCGCAAACCTTCTGCGCATTCTGGTGATCCGCAGTGCGGGATCGACCTTCATGTCCCTCACCAATTATCAGGTGCCGTTCTGGTCGATGATCTTTGGCGCGGCCTTCTTGGGCGAGCCTCTACCCGCAGGCCTTTTCATCGCCTTGGGGCTGATCCTGAGCGGCATGGGGATGAGCCAGTGGGACACGTTCCGCAACCTGTTCCGGAAAAGATAAACGGCGCGCCATTTCAGGCACGCCGATCATTATTCTCTCGCGGTCAAGAGGTTAGCGCGTGGCGCTCTCTACTTCCGAGACGATACCATCGACCACTTGCATCAGAAGCGCGGGATCTTCGCATTCTGCCATCACGCGGATCAACGGCTCTGTCCCCGATTTGCGGATCAAGAGGCGCCCACGACCTTCCAGACGGCTTTCCGCCTCGGCGATGGCGGCTTTGACGGATGCCACTTCCAGCGGGGTTTGACCGTCGCTGTAGCGGACGTTCTTCAGCATTTGCGGCACGGGATCAAAGCTGCGGGCCAACTCGCTGGCGCGTTTGCCGGTCAGCACCATTTCCGACAGGAATTGCAGACCTGCCAAAAGACCGTCGCCCGTGGTGGCAAAATCGGTCATGACCACGTGACCCGACTGCTCTCCGCCCAGATTATAGCCGTTCTTGCGCATTTCTTCGACCACGTAGCGGTCGCCGACTTTAGTGCGCGCCAGACCGATGTTGCGGGCCTTCAGGTAACGCTCCAAGCCGAGGTTCGACATGACCGTCGCCACCAGCGCTCCGCCCTTCAGGCGATCTTCGGCAGCCCAACGGGCCGCGATCAGGCCCATCAACTGGTCGCCGTCCGCGATCTTGCCCTTTTCGTCGATGATCATGACACGGTCCGCATCGCCATCAAGGCAGATCCCCACATCAGCCCCATTGGCCAGCACGGCCTCTGCCGCGGCGCGGGGATCGGTCGAGCCACAGTTCTTGTTAATGTTGGTTCCGTTCGGGCTGGTGCCCACAGGGATCACTTCGGCGCCAAGCTCCCACAGGGCTTCGGGCGCAGCGCGATAGGCCGCACCATTCGCGCAGTCGATCACCACCTTCAGACCATCCAGACGACGACCCGCAGGGAACGTGCCCTTCAAACGCTCGATATAGCGGAAGCGGCCATCATCAATCCGACGGGCGCGACCGATATTCTCCGCCTTGGCAGGCAGGATGTCACCAAGAACTAGCGCTTCGATCTCTTCTTCCGCCTCGTCGGACAGTTTGAACCCGTCGGGGCCAAAGAACTTGATGCCGTTGTCGTGGTGCGGGTTGTGCGAGGCCGAGATCATGACCCCCACATCCGCCCGCATCGACGTGGTCAAAAGACCCACCGCTGGCGTCGGGATCGGCCCCAGAAGCAGCACGTTCATACCGGTCGACGTAAAGCCTGCCGTCAACGCGTTTTCAAACATATAGCCCGACAAGCGGGTGTCCTTGCCGATCACCACACGGTGGGTATCCGAGCCGTCACGACGGAAGTACCGGCCTGCCGCAGCGCCGATCTTCAACGCCATTTCAGCAGTCATCGGGTATTGGTTCGCAGTGCCACGAACCCCATCGGTTCCGAAAAATTGGCGAGTCATTCTGAGAAGCCTCCAGTCACGGCAATGAAAAGTGTAAGTGCCTGACGTGTTTCAGCCAGGTCATGGACACGCAAGATTTGCGCTCCTTGGTGCACACCG
>JAYZYX010000195.1:0-10420 GCA_036139795.1 Pseudomonadota bacterium
CGGGTATTCCGGTGTCGCGCTGGATCGACGGTGTTCTGGAAGACAAGGAAAACATCGACCAGCCCGACAACGTGCGTGCGATGGTTCTGTGGGGCCACGCGCCCAACTCGCAGACCCGTATGACCGAGATGAAGACGGCGATGGAAAAGCTCGACATGCTGGTCGTGGTCGATCCGTTCCCCACTGTTTCGGCTGTTCTGCACGATCGCACCGATGGCGTGTACCTGCTGCCCGCCACCACCCAGTTCGAGACCACCGGCTCGGTCACCGCGTCGAACCGCTCGATCCAGTGGCGTGAACAGGTTGTCGATCCGCTGTTCGAGTCGAAGCCCGACCACGTCATCATCGCCAAGTTCGCGAACAAGTTCGGCTTTGCCGACCGCCTGTTCCGCAACTACGAGATGGACGATGCGGAAACGCCGAACATCGAAAGCATCCTGCGCGAAATCAACCGCGGTATGTGGACGGTCGGTTATACCGGTCAAAGCCCCGAGCGCATCAAGCTGCACATGCAGAACCAGCACACCTTCGACAAGACCACCCTGCGTGCAAACGGCGGGCCTTGTGATGGTGACTACTATGGTCTGCCGTGGCCGTGCTGGGGTACCCCCGAGATGAAGCACCCGGGCTCGCCCAACCTCTATGACATCTCCAAGCATGTGAAGGATGGCGGTATGCCGTTCCGCGCCCGCTACGGTGTCGAGCGTAATGGCGAGAACCTGCTCGCTGAAGGCACTTACACCTTGGGGTCCGAAATTCAGGACGGTTATCCCGAATTCACCATGCAGATGCTGATGGATCTGGGCTGGGATGGCGATCTGACCGCTGAAGAGCGTGAGACCATCATGGGCATCGCTGCCGAGAAGACCAACTGGAAGACCGACCTGTCGGGCGGCATCCAGCGTGTGGCGATCGAACATGGTTGTGCGCCCTACGGCAACGCGAAGGCACGCTGCGTGGTCTGGACCTTCCCTGACCCCGTCCCGCTGCACCGCGAGCCCCTGTACACCAACCGTCGCGATCTGGTTGCGGATTATCCGACCTATGAAGACCGAAAACTGTACCGTCTGCCGACCCTTTATGCGTCGATCCAGTCCAAGGACTTCAGCAATGATTATCCGATCATTCTGACCTCGGGCCGACTGGTCGAATATGAAGGTGGCGGGGACGAGACACGCTCGAACCCGTGGCTGGCCGAACTACAGCAAGAGATGTTCGTCGAGATCAACCCCCGTGACGCCAACAACCTTGGTGTGCGCGACGGGTCCATGGTCTGGGTCGAAGGTCCGGAAGGCGGCAAGGTCAAGGTCAAGGCAATGGTGACCGAGCGGGTGGGCAATGGCGTGGCCTTCATGCCCTTCCACTTCGGCGGTCACTTCCAGGGCGAAGACCTGCGGTCCAAGTATCCCGAAGGGGCCGATCCGTATGTGCTGGGTGAATCCACCAACACGGCACAGACCTACGGCTATGACTCGGTGACCTTGATGCAGGAAACCAAAGCCACCCTCTGCAAGATTAGCGCAGCCTAAGGAGATCAGACATGGCACGAGCAAAATTCCTCTGCGACGCCGAGCGCTGCATCGAATGCAATGCCTGCGTTACCGCTTGTAAGAACGAGCATGAGGTTCCGTGGGGCATCAACCGCCGCCGCGTGATCACCATCAACGACGGCAAACCGGGTGAACGTTCGATCTCGGTCGCCTGTATGCACTGCTCGGACGCGCCCTGTATGGCCGTCTGTCCGACCGACTGCTTCTACCAGACCGATGAAGGTGTGGTGCTGCACTCCAAGGACCTGTGCATCGGCTGTGGCTACTGCTTCTACGCGTGCCCCTTCGGCGCGCCGCAGTATCCGCAAGCGGGCAACTTCGGCAGCCGTGGCAAGATGGACAAGTGTACCTTCTGCGCCGGTGGTCCCGAGGCCGACAACTCGCTGGAAGAGTTCCAGAAGTACGGTCGTAACCGTATCGCCGAAGGCAAGCTGCCGATCTGCGCCGAAATGTGCTCGACCAAGGCACTGCTGGCCGGTGACGGTGACATCGTCTCCGCGATCTACCGCGAACGTGTGGTGGCCCGCGGCTTCGGTTCCGGCGCTTGGGGTTGGGGCACAGCTTACGATCAGAAAGCTGGCGTCCAGTAATCCGGAACCCAAAGGTGCGCTGCCCTGTGCGGCGCACCCCATGACCCAACTGACGCCCGCGGCCACGGTCGCGGGTATCCCTTCTGAAATTGGGGGCATTCAGAAATGACGCGGCTGACCGTCAAACTTCTCGGCATGATTGTAGCGCTGGTTCTGTCCATCGGGGTGGGGCAGGGCGCATGGGCGCAAGAGGCGCCCGCAGTGGACCGCACGTCCACAGGCGGGGCGCAGACCCTTGAGGATATCCTTCGCCGTCAGGACGGGCTGAAGGTGGATAACAGCTTCCGCAGCGACAATATCGGCGATCCGGCGAATGTGGCAGGTGAGAACGGCTCGCTCGGAACACTGGGCGGGGTATCGGATTCCGAACTCTGGCGTGCTTACCGCTATGGCGAGTTGGAAAAACTGGGGGATCTGCGTGTCTCGGCCAAAGGGCCTGATGGCACGGGCGATGTGACCCAAGTGGTTGTTCAGGACACCGGTATGGCGTGGCTGGAATTCCGCAAGGGTCCGATGAAGGACTATGGCGGTTACCTGCTGCTGGGGACCGTCGGCGTGCTGCTGCTGTTTTTCCTGTTCCGTGGCCGCATCCGCATTGATGGCGAGAAATCAGGCCGGACCATCGAACGCTTTCCCTCGATCGAGCGCTTTGCCCATTGGCTTCTGGCGGGCAGCTTTATGTTGCTGGCTGTGACGGGGCTGGTCCAACTGTTCGGTCGTTTCTTCCTTATTCCGCTGATCGGACACGAGGCATTTGCCCCCGCCGCCATCGCTGGCAAATGGGTGCATAACAACGTCTCATGGGCGTTCATGCTGGGGCTGGTGATGGTGATTGTCTTCTGGATCGCGCACAACATCCCCAACAAGCACGACCTTAAGTGGTTCGCCGTGGCAGGGGGCCTGTTCAGCAAGAACGTCCATCCGCCCGCCAAAAAGTTCAACGCGGGCCAGAAGGTGATCTTCTGGGGCGTTGTGGTGCTGGGGCTTTCGATCTCGGTCTCGGGGCTGTCGCTGCTGTTCCCGTTCGAGCTGCCGATGTTCGCCGCAACCTTTGCCCATCTGAACGATCTGGGCCTGCCGCAACTGCTGGGTCTGGGCGAGCTGCCCACCACGCTTCAGCCGCACACCGAAATGCAGCTGGCTCAGGCATGGCACACGATCATTGCCTTTGTCTTTATGGCGATGATCATTGGCCACATCTATATCGGTAGCGTCGGTATGGAAGGCGCCTTTGATGCGATGGGCAGTGGTCAGGTGGACGAACAGTGGGCCAAAGAACACCACGGCCTGTGGTACGAAGAGGTCACCGGAAAACCCGCCCATGACCATCATCCGGCCGAATGACGAAAGGACAGTGATCAGATGAAAACGATGTTTCTGGCCTTTCTGGCAATTATCGTGATCGCCATCGGAGCCGATCAGGCACTGCATCGCGCGGGGTTCTCGATTGAAGAGGTTACATCCGCGCCGTCGGTTCGGTTAGACTAGACCGAACCGCCCGCTTGGGGGTGAAAGCAAACGCGATGACTATGGCTGACACAAATGCGCAGCAGGGCCCCGCCAGCGGGGCCTCTCAGCATCATATCGACCGGGCGATCCGGCATGTCTCGATCCTTGTGGTCGATGACGAACCGGGGATGCGCAACTACCTGACGCGGACCCTTGAGCCGCGCTGTAAAAAGGTGATGGCCGCCGCCAGCGCCGAAGAGGCCAGCCAGTTGCTGGATGCCCACCACTTTGATTTGGTGCTGCTGGACAACGTGATGCCCGGCCAGTCCGGTCTGGACTGGCTTGAGGAACAGCGTCGCGTGGGCCTGTTTGCAGAGGCGATCCTGATGACCGCCTATGCGGACTTGGAAACGGCGATCCATGCGATGCGGGTGGGGGCCTCGGACTTTGTGCTGAAACCCTTCCGGTCCAACCAGATCCTGAACGCGGTGAACCGCTGCATGGTGCAAAAGTACCTGCGGCGCGAGAATTTCCTGCTGAAGTACGAATTGCAGGCGGACAGTCTGGCCGCCCGCGGGCGCTTGATCGGCACCTCGCCGGGGATTGAAAGCGTTCGTAAGACGCTGGAACGGGTCGCGCCCATGCCGACCCCTGTATTGTTCACCGGCGCCAGCGGCACCGGTAAAGAGATCGCGGCTCGCACCCTGCACGCCATGTCGGATCGCGCCAATGCGCCTTTTGTGCCGATCAATTGCGCCAGCGTTTCACCTGCGCGGCTCTCGAAGGATTTGTTCGGGGATGCCTCGCAGGACGGGCTGCTGGTCCATGCCTCTGGCGGCACACTGTTTCTGGATGAGGTGGCCGAACTGCCCCTGCCCATGCAGGCTGAACTGCTGCGCGTGATCGAGGATGGCCGTCTGCGCCCTGAAGGGTCCGAGCGTGAGATGCCCCTGAACCTGCGCTTTGTCTTTGCCACCAACGCCGATCTTGGCGCTGCGATGTCGGCGGGCACCTTCCGGCAGGATCTCTATCACCGGATCAACGTGGTCAATATCCACATGCCGCGCTTGCGCGACCGTGTGGGGGATATTCCTGAATTGGCCGAGTTGTTCATGGGCAAATTCTCGCGCCAGTTGGGGGTCGAGCCTTTAGCCTTGACCGAGCAAGTCCTCTTGAGCCTTGCCCGCTACGACTGGACCGGCAATGTGCGCGAACTAAAGAACCTGATCGAACGGTCTTTGATCCTTGGGGAATTCCCGCCGGAATTCGCGGGTCTGCCCGATGGCGAGGATAATGAGCCGGTGGAAAGCCTGCACGCGGTGGAACGGCGGCACATCCTGACGGTGCTGGAGGCCTGCGGCGGCAACCGCGCCGAAGCGGCCCGCCGTCTAGGTGTCAGCCGCAAGACCATCGACCGCAAGTGCAGCATGTGGAATGTCTGAGGCGCCGCGCACTCCGGTCAATCCGCGCAATACGGTTCGTCTGCGCCTGCTGATCATCGCGCTTTTGCCGATCCTGATCCTGTTGCCGTTGTTCTTGGCCACCACGGTGACCAACTGGAAAGAGCAGCTGAATCAGGTTCTGACCGCCAAAGTCAGCAATGAGCTGACCGTCGCCCGCCAGCACTTGAATGGCCTGACCGAACGGCGCAGTGCGGCGATTTCAGCGCTGGCGCGCTCGGCCGAGTTTCGCAAGTTGATGAACGATACCGCCGTGCTGTCGAACTATCTGGAAGGGCAGCGCATCCGGTTGGGGTTCGACTTTCTGTACTACGTGACGCCGGACGGGAATGTGGTGCAGGGGGGCTCTTACATGGCGCTACCAGATCAAAGGAACTGGCCGGTGGTAAACGCGGCGCTGAACGGGCAAATGCGGGCTTCGATTGATGTGATGAACCAGCGTGATATGCTGGCGCTGTCGCCTGCGATGGCATCCCGTGCGGCGGTGGAACTGATCGCGACCCAAGGGGCTGCACCCTCGACCCGCACGGAAGAGACCCGCGGCATGGTGGTTCACGCGGCAGCCCCTGCGCCCGGCGGGGCGGTGGTGGGCGGGCTGCTGTTGAACCGCAACCTTGGTTTCATCGATGAGATCAACGATCTGGTCTACCCCGAGGGCAGTTTGACCGGCGGCGGCCTTGGCACGGCGACCCTGTTTCTGGATGACGTGCGCGTCAGCACCAACGTGCGCCTCTTTGAGGGGGTACGCGCCATCGGCACCCGCGTGTCGGAAGAGGTGCGCGACAAGGTGCTGGATGGTGGCAGCGTCTGGACCGCCCGCGCCTTTGTGGTGAACGACTGGTACATCTCGGCCTATGAGCCGATCACGGACAGCTTTGGCCGGCGGATCGGGATGCTCTATGTAGGCTTTCTGGAAGAGCCATTTCGCAAGGCCGAACAGCGTACCCACATGATTATCTGGGCCAGCTTTCTAGTGGTGATCCTTGTCTCAGTGCCGGTTCTGCTGCGCTTTGCGCGGGGGATTTTCAAACCTCTGGAACGGATGAACCGCACCATTGCCCGCGTGGAAAGCGGCAATCTGGGCGCGCGTTCTGGCATCGGGGGACGGGACGACGAAATCTCGCGTCTTGCGGCCCACCTGGACAGTCTGCTGGACCAGATCCAAGAGCGGGACCAGCGTCTGCGCACCCTGAACGAAGAGTTGGAAAAGCGCGTCGATGCCCGCACCCAAGACCTGCAAGAGGCGAACCGCCAGCTAGAGATCACCTCGCGCCAGTTGATCCTGTCGGAAAAGCTGGCCGCCGTGGGGGAACTGACCGCAGGCGTTGCCCATGAGATCAACAATCCATTGGCGGTCATACAGGGCAATCTGGATGTGATCTATGATGAGCTTGGTTCGAACGCCAAGCCCTTCGCGACCGAGTTCAGCCTGATCCAAGAACAGATACAGGCGATCAGCCTCTTGGTGACCAAGCTGCTGAAATTCACGCGGCCCGAGGAATTCGATGCCCCCGAACACGGGCTGGTGCCTGACGCGGTGGTTCGTGCGACTTTGCCGCTGGTCCAACACGTGATGGCCCGCGCGGGCGTTGAGGTTGTGCTGGACCTACAGGCGGGCGGCGAGGTCGCGATGAACGAGACCGAGTTGCAGCAGGTGGTGGTGAATCTCATGGTGAACGCCGCGCAGGCGATGCCGGATGGCGGCCATTTGTATCTGCGCAGCTACATGGACGAAGGATGGGCGCGCCCGCTGGTGGTGCTTGAGGTGCGCGATACCGGCAAGGGCATGTCGGGCGAAGTGCAAAAGCAGATATTCGAGCCCTTCTTCACCACCAAGAAAAGCGAAGGTACGGGGCTGGGGCTATCGATCACCCGTGATCTGGTGCGCCGTGCCGGTGGCAGTATCCATGTTGAAAGCGTTGAGGGGCAGGGCACGGTCTTTACCCTGCGCCTGCCCGTTATGGATGAGGTAGCACCGTAAGGCGGCGCTGATAGTAGGCGGCCAGCGTGTCCGAGATGCAGTTTTGTACATCGGCCCCTTTGAAGGGCTTTCCGACGTGGCCGTCAAAGCCTGCGGCTTTGTACTGGGTGATCTGTTCTTCCAGAACATTGGCCGAGATCGCAATGACCGGCGGGCGCGGACGGCCTGTCTTGCCCGACATGGTATTGATGGCTTGTAGGGCTTGAACGCCATCCATTTCCGGCATGTTGATATCCAGCAGGACCACATCCCAGCGCTGTTCGGGGAACCGCTCGACAGCCTCACGGCCATTGGCGACCAACACTGTTTCGGCACCTGCGCGTTTCAAGAGGCTACCCAGCACCAGACGGTTGGTGGCGTTGTCATCGGCGGCCAGAATGCGCAGACCCTTGATCGAGCTGTTCGAAGGCTTCAGCGCAGGCGCGGCGGGGCTGTGAACCATCTTGTTGCGGCTGGCCCGTTCGGCGTTGGCACGTAAGGTGTCTTCGCCGATGTGGGTCTGCTCGCACTCTTCCAAGGGCAGCAAAAGGGTGATGCGGGTACCGATGCCTTTGCGGCTGCTAACATCGATACGGCCTGCCATCATGTCGATCAGGCGGCGCACAATCGCCATCCCCAGACCAGTGCCGCCATACCGGCGGGTGATTGCACCATCGGCCTGTTCGAAATCCTCGAACATACGCTCGGTCTGTTCGCGGCTCATGCCGATGCCAGTGTCCGACACCTCGATCTGCATCGCCTTGCCCGAGACGTTGCTGAGCGACACGTTGATCGAACCCTCTTCGGTGAATTTGGTCGCATTGCTGAGCAGGTTGTTCAGCACCTGCATAATGCGCATGGGATCGCCGATCCGCATCGGGCCCGCCTCTTGGGGAATGCGGACATGCAGGGAGACGTTCTTTGCTTCGGCTGCAATCTGGTGCAGGGCGCAGGCGCGGCGGACGATTTCAGCGGGCGAGAACTGCTCTGGATGGATTTCCATCTTGCCTGCCTCGATCTTGGACAGGTCCAGAATGTCGTTCAGGATGTTCAGCAGCACATCACCGGATGAGCGGATCACCTCGACCATCTCGCGGTGTTCGCGCGAGGTTAGTTCGTGCGACAGAACCTCGGCCATTCCCAGCACACCATTCAAGGGCGTGCGGATTTCGTGGCTCATATTGGCAAGGAACTGGGATTTGAGGCGGTTCACCTCTTCAGCCCGCTCTAGTGCCCGTTCAAAGGCACTGTTGGCTTCTTGCAGGGCGGTGACATCATGCAGGATGATGGCATTGCCAAGCGGGGACTGATCGCTGGCGATGGGCTTGTCGATGCGGATCGCGGTGATCTGGAAATAGCGGTTCGCAATCTTGAAGTGGCTGCCGGGGGCATGACGCCCCTGAATGGCTTCGCGCAGTTCGGGCCATTCGCCCAAGTTGGATATGCCGGGGCGACCTGCGGCGCGTGCCAGATCATCAAAGGCCGCGTTCGAGACAGAAATATTGCACTGGGTGTCGACCACCAGCTTGGGCCGTTCCGAGTTGTGAAAGACGTAGTGCTTGGCCACCGTGACCGCATCGAACACCCTGTTCGACACAATCATCAGCGCAAGAATGATCATTACGGCAGCGAACAGGAAAGGAGTCGGGTCAAAGCCAAGGAAGGTCACGCCAAAGGCCACATAGGCAATGTTGCCTGCCGACGGCAGCAGGGTGATCAGCACCAGCGCCGTGAAGAAGCCCCGATAGGCCTCATGGCACTTGGCCCATCCCATCAGGGCAATCACAAAGCCAGCGGTCATAAAGCCATAAAGATAGGTCGAGGCCACGTAGAACAGCGGGCCGTGGTGATATTCCAGAAGCGTGGTGTTGCCGACTTTGAACTCGTGCGTTTCGGCCAGATAGAAATGGTGGTGGAACTCATTGGTGACGGCCATGCCCATGATGACGGAGGGCGCGACAACAAGAGCCAGCAAGCGGAACAGCCCGATAGGCGCATTGCGCGAACGCGAGTAGTCGTAAAGGAAAAAGGTCCAGGCGGTCGGAAGCAGGGCGATAAAGAAGTAGGCTGTCTCGGCCCAGGTCATTTTGCAGGATGCTTCAGAGGCCAGCAGTTCCAGCAATACCATCGCCAACCAGCCTTCGGTCGCAACGAAGCCGATGATGAAGTAAAGCCGCCCGAAAAAGTTTTTCCGGATCACAGTCAGTGCAACGATGAAGACGCCAAAAGCGACCAGAAGGGCCAGACTACTTTGAGGACCGATCGGGTCAAAGGCGAAGCAATTGATCATGTGTGAACCCGCTCCGAAACAAAACCGTCCTGCGCTTGGGAGCGTCAGGACGGGATCGTTTTCGCAGAAATTCACGGAAAAATTGAGGTGGACATCCGGCCTGCGGGGTCTGCAATTCGATAACCTTACACACCAAGGTATGGGGTAAGGGCAGTCGATTAGAGGCCTTGGCTTCGTTTGGGCAGGTCCGAATTTGCCGGATTCGCGGCAGGATCGGCCTCGGTCACGACGATGCTGTGGACCCGCTTCTTGGACGATGCTTCTGCCAGATAGGCGAGGGCGATCATCATCGAGATTCCCGCAACAGGCAGTATCCACGCCAGAGCAGGGTGATCAACGCCTGCCATCAGAACCTGAAACGCCAGTGACAGTAGGGTCCCGCCTGAAAACACCAGCAGCCCCTGGCGGCCCATCATGCGGAACGGGGCGGCAAAAGCGCTGCCAGCGGCGCGGGTGACGCCTTCGAAGTATGACAGCACATAGACCAGCGCCATCACGTGCAGCAGACGGGGCAGGGCCACGAAGGTCTTGTCGTGCGAGATAATGTGGAACGGCACGCCGTTGCGGCCCAGATAGGCCAGTCCATTGTTCAAGAGGGACGCAAGGGGCGGGATTTTCATCCACAGCAGTACAAACACCAGATAGCCCGCGGTCAGATACAGAAGGGGTTTGGACTTGGGCACCAAGCGTTCACCTTGACGCATTTTCACGCCGATCAGCAGGCCAATGGTAAAGATCAACTGCCAAGAGAACGGGTTGAAGAACCAACCGCCCGGATTGGGGAAGTTCGGAAAGTTCAGCCGGAAGACACCCGCCACGAACCATACCGCGACCGAGGCCAGAATGACCAGCATGGGGCGGCGTAGTGCTCCGTAGATCAGCAGCGGGCCAACCAGCAGAAGGGTCGTGTAGGCGGGCAGGATGTTCACATAGCCAAGCTGGTGGCCAAGCAGCGGAATGCCAGCCAAAGCCGCGTCCGTGTTCAGGAAAACCTGCTTGAGGTTAATCTGGGTCAGCAGTTTGGGCAGGCCGAAATAGCTCGCGCCCAAGGCAAAGATCGCGATGGCCCAAGCGGTCAGGAACAGCTGCACCAGATAAAGCGTCCACGCCCGCGCCCACAT
>JAYZYX010000196.1:0-19134 GCA_036139795.1 Pseudomonadota bacterium
GACGCTGGCCTGACTCGTAAAAATCGGAAAATTTCTTCCTATTAGGCATTTCTGAATGCCCTCGATGACAGGCTGGAGCGACACGGTTATCCGACAGGTGCTCTTGGCATGCTTTACAAATTGCTCATACGGCTGAACCGTCCCCAGAAGCGGCAGTTGATGCTGGCGTTGGACGTTTTGCTGGCACCATTGTCACTTGCGCTGGCATGTCTTCTGCTGAACGAGCGGACGTTTTTCGCTACCGCCACCTATGAGCAGGTGCTGATGCTGATGGCCAGTTGCGCTGCCTTTTCTTTAGGCATGACTGCCGCGCTTGGCCTGCACCGCGTCCGTCTGAACAGCTATGAGATGTCGGGCGTCGGCCTAACCAGCGTCGCGTCGGTAGTGGTGGCTTTTGCGACCTCGCTGGTCAGTGCAGGCTTTGGTTGGCCGATCTCTGTGCGGGTGTGGGTCGCGTTCTCGATCATTCTTATCATTGCTTCGGTCGCGTCGCGGGCTGCGATCCGGCAGATCCTGCTAGCGCTGTACCGACAGGGCGAAGGACGCATTCGGGTTCTGATCTATGGCGCGGGCCACACGGGTCAGCAGCTGGCCGCTGCCCTGCGCACAGACCGCACGGTTGAACCTGTGGGGTTCGTAGATGACAACCCGACCTTGCAAAGCCTCTCGATCAACGGGCTGCGAGTCTATTCGCCCCTGAAAATCAAGGAACTGTTCCAGCGTTACAACGTGGATCGGGTGATCTTGGCGATGCCCTCAACCAGCCGCCCACGCCAACAGCAGATCGCCCGCCGCCTGCGTGAGATGGGCTGTGAAACCAAGTTGCTGCCCTCATTCGCCGAGATGATGCAGCGCTCGCACGGGGAAAGCCGCCGGATTGACCACACAGCGATCCTGAACCGCTCGAACCTGGAGGATGAGCTGCCCCGCGTTTACGACGGTTACACAGATCGGGTGGTGATGGTTACGGGCGCTGGCGGCTCGATCGGGTCCGAGCTGTGCCGTCAGTTGCTGGACTGCAAGCCGTCGAAACTGATCCTGCTCGATCACAGTGAATTCGCGCTTTACGCGATGATGAAAGAGCTGGCGGCGCTGCGGTCAACGGTGCAATGCGTGCCGCTGTTGATGTCTGTGACGGACCGCCCCGCGCTGGAGCGGGTGATGCGCCAGCACAAGGTCCAGATCGTTCTGCACGCTGCCGCCTACAAACACGTCCCGATGGTCGAAAATAACGCGCTGGCGGGCCTTAAGAACAATGTTCTAGGCACCAAAGCCGCAGCAGAAGCGGCCCGCACGACAGGGGTTGAGCGGTTCATTCTGGTCTCGACCGACAAGGCTGTGCGCCCGTCGAACGTGATGGGCGCATCAAAGCGGCTGGCCGAGCTTGTGGTTCAGGATCTGGCGACACGCTGCAAGACCACCCGCTATTCGATGGTGCGCTTCGGGAATGTGCTGGGGTCTTCGGGATCGATCATTCCGCTGTTTGAAGAACAGATCGCCATGGGTGGGCCGGTGACGGTAACCCACCCCGACGTGACCCGCTACTTCATGACAATTCCGGAGGCATCGCGGCTGGTGCTCTTGGCGGGTTCATTCGCGCGGGGCGGCGATGTCTTTGTGCTGGATATGGGCAAGCCCGTCCGTATCGCCCAAGTGGCGCGACAGATGATCGAGGCTGCCGGCTATTCCGTGCGTGACGACAACAACAGCAACGGCGACATCGAGATCCGGTACATCGGACTGCGCAAGGGTGAGAAGCTTCATGAAGAGCTGCTGATCGGGCAGGACATGCTGACCACGCCGCACCCGAAAATCCTGCGTGCCCGCGAAGGGCATCTGTCAGAGATCGAAGTCGCCGCAGCCCTGGCCGAACTGCGTAATGCTATTGAGGTAGGCGACACCGAATCAGCACGGAATGCGGTGTTCAAGTGGGCTGCACCGAAGGAAAACCGCCCCGCGATTCTTGCGGAGAAAGCGATTTCATAAGCCGCAGGTATCGCGCCAGTCCTGCATCAGTGCCTCAGCCGTTTGTGCCTGTGGCACCGGCAAATCCGACCGCGCCAAAAGCGAAGTGTCCAAGGTTGCGCACTGCAACGCGGACTGCGGCGCCGGACGCCAGTCAAACGGAACCTTGGCGGCCTCTAATATGCTCTGCATCGACAATGGATGAGGAGCGGCGACGTTCAGCACCTTTGGAACTTGGGCGATGGGTCGCTGAACCAACGCCTCTAAAAGACGCGCCAGATCGACCGCACCGATGTAGCTGCGCCGCGGCCCGTGGCCATCTGCGAATCGGTCCAACTGCAGCCGCGCGTCCTGCTGCATGTTATGGGCCAGTGAATCCGACCCGAAAACATTGCTAAGACGCAAAATAATCGGGCACGCAGGGCCAGTTTTTTTGACCTCTTCTTCCATCGCAATTTTCGCCTGACCGTAGGGCGACGACGGTCTCAAAATCTGGGTTTCAGAAGCGTTATCGCAGTCTCTTCCGTAGACTGCCTGGGTCGAGGCATGCAGCACGCGCTCTGCTCCGGTTCTGGCGGCGATTTGCTGAGCAAGACGGCCAAGAACCACATTCTGGGCAAGCTCTTTTTCGTTACCATAGCTAACACCCCAAAGGGCAATTATCCCTGCGATCTGCGGCGCGGCAGTCGCGCTGTCACTGGTGAAACGGGCCACGTCTTCGCGGGTCCACCAGAGGGGCTGAAAGCATGGCGGCTGCGCTTGCCAGACGGCACGCAAACGGCGTGCGACCTTCCCCGACGCTCCCAGAATAAGAATCTTTTCAGGTTTTCCAGCTACCGTCATCTGACCTTTCCCCTGCCCCGCATCTGAACTGCGGAGTGTCCCGACAGCAAGGTTTTAGATAGGCGACAGGATGCAAATGCAACCCTTAAGAGATTCAAAACACTTGGCGACACACGCAAAAGCTGTCATCACCAATACAGTTTATAGTTGTGAGAATTACTGATGATACGCGCTTTTGTTGTCCTTCTTCTCTGTACCGTGATCAGTGGATGTGCCCTCCCCCGAGGGGCCGCGCTGAAATCCGAGATGCTGAAAGGTGCCAAGGATGAAAACGCTCCGTTCCAGCTGGTTGAGATGAACACAACCGCGATGGCCATGGTCGAGAAATGGCCCGCGAAAGGTGCAAGTCTGGCTCACAGTTGGCCGGGTGGATCGCGCGGATCTTTGTCTTACCGGATTACAGCCGGCGACGTGTTGGCCGTGACGATCTGGGACAGTCAGGACAACTCGTTGCTGACGGCGGCAGGGCAAAAGCAGACCAGTGTGACCGACTTGTTGGTCTCGCCCTCTGGCACCATCTTCCTGCCCTATGTCGGTGAGGTGAATGTCGCCGGTCAAAGCATCGAAAGCGCACGTAACACGATCGCCACCCGGATGGAGGCGATTGCCCCCTCGGCTCAGGTTCTACTGACCGCGCAGCAGGGTCAGAACAGCACCGTACGTGCTGTCTCGGGTGTTGCCGCGCCCGGCGCCTATCCGCTGCCTGACAGCAATTATACCGTGTTGAATCTGTTGTCCGATGCGGGCGGCGTGGCGCGTGACATGGACAATCCCGTCGTCCGCCTGCTGCGGAACGGGGCGACCTATGAAACCTACGTTCAGGATCTGACCTCGAACGACGGCAATGATCTGGTGCTGCGGGGCGGCGACAAAGTGGTGGTGGAAGATCTGCCGCAAACCTTCATCGCGATGGGCGCGACAGGCAGCCAACAGCTGATCAGCATCAAACATCCGCCCGTCAACGCGATTGAGGCGATCACGATGGCCGGTGGCCTGTCGCCCGGGCGCGCCGACCCGAAAGGCGTGCTGATCCTGCGGGAATACCCGCGCAATGCGATCCGGCAGGACACGCATGGGCCGCAGAAAGAGTCAGTAGTCTTCGCGATGAACCTGACCACTGCCGAGGGGCTGTTCGCAGCCAATAATCTGGAAATTCAACCTGATGACATCGTTTACGTGTCGGAATCGCCAGTGCCGTCTTTGAATGCAGCACTGAACCTGTTCCGACTTGGCGGCTCTAGCGCAACTGTCGCCGGCAATCTGGGGAACTGAATGACACCATGGAAATGACATTTCGCAAAGACACCGCCCAGCCCGTGACCCTTCCTGGTCGCGGGCGAAATGGTAAGCTGGTTGCCGTGGTTGTGACATACAACCGTCTGCCGATGTTGAGGCAGACGGTTGAGCGCATTCTGGCAGAGCCACCCAGCGCGTTGCATCGGTTGGTGGTGGTGGACAATGCCTCATCGGAAGACACGGTGACGTGGCTGGCCGCGCAAACCGACCCCCGCCTTGATGTGGTGCGCCTGCCTTCGAATTGCGGCGGTGCAGGTGGTTTTGCTGCGGGACTGCGGCACGCGATGGATCATCACAACCCCGATTGGCTTGTGGTAATGGACGATGACGCCCGCCCCGCATCCGGCGTTCTATCGCGCTTCGCGACGATGGACACCGGCAAATGGGATGCATTGGCCGCAGCTGTTTACTACCCTTCGGGCGGCATATGCGAGATGAACCGCCCGTCGCGTAACCCGTTCTGGCGCCCGCGTGTTTTCGTCTCGACCCTGCTTGGGGTGCTTAGGGGGCGGGCACGGCAATGCTATCACCTGCCCGACAGCGCCTTTAGCGCATCAGAACCGGTCGAGATTGATCTGACGTCCTTTGTGGGCCTGTTCATGTCGCGCCACCTGATTAACGCAGTCGGCTATCCGGACGCGAACCTGTTTCTGTATGGCGATGACGTTCTATACACCTTGCGGGCCCGCAAGAAGGGCATGCGGATCGCGATGGATAACCGCCTAAAGTTTGAGCATGACTGCTCGACCTTCCAGCACGAAGGGCAGCGCGTGTTCCGACCGATCTGGAAGGTCTATTACCTCTACCGCAACGGCCTGATGATGTACCGCCGCGCAGCAGGTCCCGTATTTTTCTGGATGCTGCTGATGGTTCTGGCGCCCAAGTGGTACCTGAGCGGCAGGCGTTATGGCAGTGATCGGAAACGCTATCTGCGGGTCATGTGGCGTGCGGTTCGTGATGGCGCTCGGGGCGATACTATGCTGACCCACCCCGAAGTTCAGGCTTTGGCCCAACACCCTTAGGCGTTCAGGATCTCGCGGTAAAAGCGCCGCAGGAACAACAGGCCAAGGGTTAACCCTCCGAAGGACAGGCCGAACACATAAGGCAGACTGACGTAATCACTATGATTCAACCCGTATACCGCATCTCGCGCCACCGAGGTCACATGAACCAGCGGATTGAACCACAAGATATCCTGCGCCAGCTGCGGCAGGTCATCGACCAGATAGAGGATGCCAGAGGCGATCAGCAAAGGACGGCTGATGATTCCCCAGATCATCTCCCACAGGGGATACAGCCCGAAAAGCACACAATTGATGGTCGCCGCCCCAAGGCCGATCATCGCCGCCATAAAGAACGACAGCGCCAAGGTGCCCATTTGCAAACTGATGCCCGTGTCCTGAACGGCCAGAACGCCAACAAACACAATGATCGCCACCGTCAGGTTTGTGATCCCGTTCAGAAGGAACCGCGCCAACAGCGCATCCATCCAGGAGACCGCAGGATATCGCAGCAAGGGTCGCGAAAAATTAATGGATCTAGAGACAGTATTCTGGATCGTCACGTAAAGGCTGAAGGGTAGGTAACCCGATGCATAGAAAAGCAAAAAGCTGTTGCCAATCGGCGGGGTGCGCAGGACCAGCGAAAAGCCGACCGACAGCACCATCAGTGCGGCGACTGGCTCGGCAACAGCCCAGATATAACCACCGGGTGTCCGCCCGTAAGTGGTCGACATTTCCCGCAGCATCAGTGCGACAATCGTCCGGTAGGCTGCCGGACGGGCAGGCGCATCAGATGGCAGTTTTACCGGCGCGGTGTGAGGTGACATCGGAATGCAAACTCTTTAAATACAGCTTAAATTACATGAATTGTTTTTTACTGTGCAGCGTTATTTAGCAAGGAATTTCATGTGAACGCGTCCAGCGATTCCCAAAACCAGTCTGAAGCCACGCGCAAGCGGGCCAAAGCCCATTTCCGCGCACACGCCGCTGCGAAAGGGTCAATGACCGAGGAACAGCGCAAACGCTGGTTGGCCCGCCGCAAGTTGATGGCCGCCAAAGCCGCCCGCGCAAAGGCACTGCCTATCCAAGGTCAAAAGGCCGGAGTGAAGCCAAAGCATGCCGCCAGACCGGCCCCGGTCAAACCGGCGCCTCCGCCGCCACCGGCACCCACGGTTATTGAGATTGCGCCACCCGCAGAACGGATGACTTTGAAAGCCCGCCACTGGGGTCTGATCGCAAGCTTTGTACTGGCGGTCATCCTGCCGACCGTTTTGTCGATCTGGTATCTGGTGGCGATCGCGCAAGATCAATTCGCCTCGCGAACGGGGTTCACGGTCCGCTCGGAAGAAGGCGGCAGTGCGACGGATTTGCTTGGTGGTCTTGCCAGCATCACGGGCGGCAACGCCAATGGCGATGCGAATATTCTGTTTGAATATATCCAAAGCCAAGAGATCGTCCGGCGGTTGGAAGACAACGTCAATCTGAACCAGATGTTTGCGCAGAACTGGCCGAACGATCCGGTTTTTGCTCTGTGGCCTGAAGCCTCGATTGAGGATCTGGTTTGGTTCTGGGACCGGATATTGAAGGTGTCCTTCGATCAAGGGACGGGCATGATCGATCTGGAGGTCAGAGCCTACACGCCTCAGGACGCGCGAACCATCGTGCAAGAGATCGTCGCCGCCAGTCAGGAATTGGTGAACGAGATCAACGCAAACGCCCGCGATGACCTGATGCGCTATGCGGAATCCGATCTGGCCGCCGCACTGGAACGGTTGAAGGGCGCGCGTCAGGCGCTGACCGAGTTCAGGACGCGCAACCAGATTGTCGATCCGAATGCCGACATTCAGGGGCAGATGGGCGTGGTGAACACGTTGCAACAGCAGCTTGCCAACGCCTTGATTGAGCTGGACCTTTTGACCGGACGCACGCCTGACGGGGACCCACGACTGGAACAGGCCGAACGAAGGATTGAGGTGATCCGCGAACGGATCGCCAGTGAGCGGGCGGATTTCGTGACCAACCAACTGTCGGACGGCGGGCGCGACTATCCCGCTCTGCTGGCTGAATACGAAGGGT
The DNA here is from genome assembly GCA_036139795.1 of Pseudomonadota bacterium. Taxonomy (GTDB): domain Bacteria; phylum Pseudomonadota; class Alphaproteobacteria; order Rhodobacterales; family Rhodobacteraceae; genus Donghicola. The sequence goes on from JAYZYX010000196.1 coordinate 7,182, forward strand.
TGGTCGTTGATCAGCAATTCGCCGAGGAGACCTATCGCAGCGCTTTGGCCGCACTTGATCTGGCGCGGGACAAGGCGTCTCGCCAAAGCCGGTATCTTGCGACCTATGTCGCGCCGACAATGGCCGAATCCGCCGAATATCCGAAACGCCTGATGTTGATCGGCCTGATCGCCCTGTTCCTGACTCTAATCTGGAGCATTCTGGCGATGATCTACTACAGTCTGCGTGACCGCCGCTAAAGTTAAAGGGGCGTTAATCAGGTAAACGCCCCTTTAACACCTCGTTGGCCGATCCGTTCCAATGTTCTTCGCGTCACATGGAATGGAGGCCTCGATGGTCAGCAGCACTTCTCCCCGGCTTAATCTGCCCTTGATCCAGCCCTCGCAGGCGCAAAAACACGTCACCCATAACGAAGCGCTGATGCATCTGGACGGGATCACCCAACTGGTGGTTACCGCCTTCGATCAAAGTACCCCGCCCGAGGCCCCCATTCCCGGGGATATCTACGCGCTGACGGATGCGCCCGCTGGCGTTTGGGCACCCTACCCCGAGCATCTGGCGATGGCATCGGACAACGGATGGATCACCTTTCTGCCGCAAGAGGGCTGGCAAGCATGGGATCTGACCAGCGGTCGCTGCATGGTTTTGGGCGCTGAAGGCTGGCAACCGTTGCTGGATGATTTGCACAACCTTACGTCCCTTGGAGTGAACGCCAGCGCGGACAGCACCAACCGACTGACCATTTCATCGGATGCCAGCCTGTTCAACCACGCTGGCGCGGGTCATCAGATGAAGCTGAACAAGGCTGCTGCCAGCGACACCGCCAGTCTGCTGATGCAGTCGAATTGGTCCGGCCGCGCCGAGATTGGCCTGAGTGGCGATGATAACCTGCATATCAAAGTCTCTGCCGATGGAGGCACATGGACCGAAGCGCTTGTGATCGATGGCGCGAACGGCCTGATCGGCGGCGCGGCTGTTCAAGTCGATGCCTATGACCAGACCGCGGGGCGCCTGATGCGGGCGGACTATGGATATGGACCAGGTTCGGTAGTTGGCTCGGTCGCGATGACGGATGGACTGCCATCTGGTGCGGTGATCGAACAAGGTGAGAATGCGAACGGCAGCTACGTGCGTTTCGCCGATGGCACCCAGATTTGCCGTGCCGAAATCACCGAGGCAGCCCCCGTCACGACCGCGAGCGGAGCGCTGTTTTCATCAGGCGCCATGCTGTGGACTTACCCCATGCCCTTCGCCGCAAACGCAACGCCAACTGTTACCGGCAGCTGCGACCAAGGCTGCTGGGTCAGCCGCGGGGCCGCATCGCCTAACGACGTCGGGTTAATCGCGTGGAGCGCGACCGAAACCTCGACTTATACCATTGATATCATTGCGATAGGTCGTTGGGCGTAGACTGAACAGATTGGGCGGCAAAACGCGTTTTGTCGCCCATATTTTTCAACCTGAACAATAGTCATCTAGCGGAATACACCCGTTTTTGCTAAACCAAAGCAGATAATGAGGGACTTCTTTAATGACTAAAAATTTTCTGCTTGTTGGTGCTGGTTTGTCTTCCGCAGTGATTGGCCGGCATCTTGCCGAAGCCGGTCACAAGGTAACGATCTTTGAGGGACGCGACCATATTGGCGGCAACTGCCACACCGAGCGGGATGCCGAAACCGGCGTCATGGTCCACATTTACGGACCCCATATTTTCCACACCGACGATGAAGAAGTCTGGAACTACGTAAACAGCTTCGAAACTTTCCTACCCTATAAAAATCGCGTAAAAACAACGTCTCAGGGCGCGGTTTATTCTCTGCCGATCAACCTGCACACCATCAATCAGTTCTACGGAAAGACCATGCGCCCCGATGAGGCGCGCGCCTTTATCGAACTGCAGGCGGATACCTCGATCGAGAATCCGCAGACTTTCGAAGAGCAGGCGCTGCGCTTTGTGGGCCCCGACCTGTATGAAGCCTTTTTCAAAGGCTACACCATGAAGCAGTGGGGCTGCCATCCCAGTGAACTGCCCGCATCGATTCTCAAGCGTTTGCCCGTACGCTTCAATTACGATGACAACTATTTCTTCCATAAATTCCAAGGCATGCCCGAAAACGGCTATACCGCGATGATCGAGAAGATCTTGGATCATACCAATATCGAAGTACGTCTTTCGACGATGTTCGATTCCGCGACCACGGAAGGGTATGATCACGTGTTCTACTCGGGTCCGCTGGACGGGTACTTTGGCTACAAGTTGGGCCGCCTTGGGTATCGCACGCTGGATTTCGAAAAGTTCACCGACACGGGCGATTACCAAGGCACCGCTGTGATGAACTATGGGGATGTGGACGTTCCCTTTACCCGTATCACCGAACACAAGCATTTCTCCCCGTGGGAAGAGCATGAGGGCACCGTGTGCTATCGCGAATTCAGCCGCGAAGCGCAGCCCGAGGATACGCCATACTACCCGATCCGCATGATGGATGAAAAAACCCTGCTGGCGGATTACGTGCGACTGGCGAATGAAACGCCGAACGTGACTTTTGTCGGTCGCCTTGGCACCTACCGCTATCTGGATATGGACGTGACAATTCGCGAAGCACTGGACACAGCGCGCCAGTTCAGCGATTGCCTGACAAACGGCGCGGCGATGCCCGCCTTCGTCAAGTCACCGCTCTAAAAGAAAGAGGCGGAGCCTAGCGCTCCGCCGCATATCCGAATGCAGTTTGTCCTCTTTATCGGCCAGCACAAGGTCGGCTCGTCCTCGATCCAGGACTATATGGCCCGAAACTATGTGCGGCTGGTCCAATCCGGCATTCTTTATCCGATGATCGATGCCGAAGGTCAGACCATGGTGCTGGCACGGCAGATCATGGGCTACGATATGGATCAGTCCCTGCCCATGAACATCCGCGAAGGCCACAATGCGCTGGCTTATCGCCTGCTTTATGAGACCGGCAAAGGCATTGAGATGCCCGAATATCACCGAGGCACGCCGCGCAGCCACCAGATGTTTCGGACCATCAAAAAGCAGATCGAATATCTGCAACCCGAAGCGGTCATTCTGGCCGGAGAGGTGTTTTCCCAATTCGGGGCCGTCGATCCATCGCTGATCCGCCGGATGCTGGACGAATTTCCCGACGCTTCCTTCCGCGTGATCGCAACGTTACGCCGCCCCGACGCCTATTTGCCGTCATGGCACAGTCAGCGCCTGCGATACGGAGAGAAAATCCGCCCCCTAAACGCGGGTGGCGCGGCCGAGTACTTTCCGACGATTCACTTTGACTACCGCCATATACTGCAGGGCTGGGTCGAAGAACTTTACGACACCGAAATCGTCCTGCGCGATTACCGAGAGGTTCTGGCCGCCGGTGGCTCGGTCGAGGATTTCAAAGAGCAATCCTGCCTGAACTTTCCCGCAAATCTCGAAACGTACCGCGAAAAGAACCCAAGTCTGCACCGCGCTTTGGCAGAAATAGGTCGGCTTGCGTTTCACGAACTAGACCAGATCGAGGCGTTCTCGGTTCTAGAGTTTCTGACCGAACTGGGACCGCAATTGGATCTACCGGACAGCGCCCAGATTGAAATGTTCGGCACCGAAGTACGGCGTCAGATGTTTGATGCCTTCCAAGAGCCGCATCGCTACATCAGCGATCTTTGCGACCGAGACCAATTTTTCGAAGACATCGATGAGATGTTGGTCACCCTACCGGTCCCCCAATCAGAGGCGTCACGTTCGGCAAAGGCCCAAATCCAGCGCCACGCGAATAACGTTCACGCGCCGCTGGCAAGAGACTGGCTAAAGGCCCACTGCAACGGGGCCTGATGGGCGCGCCTTAAGCGGCGCGCTTCAGCTTTTTGTCCCAGTATTCTTCGGTGGTCAGCTTGTCGTAGCCCTTGCGGTATTCGGCACGCAGGCGATCATGCTCTTTGGCAAACTTGCTGAGCAGTTTGATCATCCGCACACCCAGTTTGAACGCGCGAACACGCTCCATCTGCACAGTATACCCCTTAAGGCCGGTGCTGTTCAGGTAGGTCACGCGGTGCGCGCCGTAAGCTGGCCCCAGCAATCCACGTTCGCCCATGTTCAAAACCAACCGGTCGGCAAATTTGCGGTAGAAGGGGAACAGGTGGCCATTCAACGTCGGATAGAAGACCGCCCGTTTGAACCGCGCTGATTTATGGAAAAAGCCCCGACGCTGCTTCAAATCCAGCTCGGACACGTCGCGCCATGCTTCTTTCTTGATCAAGGCTTTGATGTCTGCACGGCGCTGAGCCATGTCTGCGTGTTCATCAAAGAAATCCGGGCCGCGCATCACATCTTCAATCGCCATCAGCAAGGCTTCGGCTGTCTCGTAATGGAACCGCATTAAGGCACGCGCCAAGAACAACAGCGAGACTTTGTTGACGCCCCAACCGCTGCGCTTCAACTCATCAAACACCAGATGGTGTAGAAGGTGATTTCTGAGGTCCAAATATAGTGTCTGCGCACTTTCCTTCTCGGTGAAATCATCCTGGAACGACACAACCCCGTTCAAAACGCGGATCGAGAAATCATTCGCCAACGAGAAGCTGATATCATCGCCCCGCACAAAGAAGGGGAACGGGTGGTGCTTCACCTCTGAAACGGGGAAAGCAAAGAACCACCAACCGCCGTACATCGTGGGATGGAAATGGGTCAACCCTTCATCCTCCATCACCATGATCTGCCCCCAATCGCGCAAGTCGCGCCCCATATGCAGCGGTTTGCAGGTGCCGTCAAAGAAGGCGCCTGCCTCCCACATGCACCATTTGTGGGTGTTATTGATCATCGCGCCCGCAACGGCAGCATTCTTGCGCTTTGCCAGCGACAGATAGGCGTAGGCGCGATGGATATTCTCCATGTGGAACGAGGCATCGTCATCCATGAACAGAACATGGGTAAAGCCTTTGTCCTCTGCCTCACGCAGACCACGGGCGAAACCACCGGCACCGCCCAGATTTTCATTCAGGATCGGCGTGACGCGCTCGGTGGGTGCAATCTCGGCGCTTTGGCCGTTGTCCACCACCTGGACATGCATGTTGTTGCCGTCAGGATGCGCCGCGATAAAGGCATCCAGACGCGAAACTGTACGGCGTACCTCTTCTTCACGCTTGAAGGTCGTGATGCTGATCGCCAGCTTGGGTTCCTGACGCGCGGACGTGCGCGTGATGTAACGATGACCCGATACAAGAACGTCATCTTCCAGCGCGCGGACCTCTGCGTAAATCATGCCGCGCGGCGTGTCTTCCTTGAAGACCGAGAGATCAAGAAGCAGCGGAACGCTGTCTTCCAGAGTTGTGGTTTCGTTGTTCAGCAGTTCCCACGATTCATGAGGCTGCGCGTGGAAAACTTTGATCTCAACACGGCCGGAACCCGTAATCTCAAGGTACAGATCATCAAGATCACAGTCGTTCTGCCACTTACCGATGCTCAGGGCATTGAAGTAGGTATTAAACGAAACGACCGCGCCCTCTTTCAACTCTAATGTGCGGGCGGTTTGCGAAAACGCAACTGGACCGTGGCGACGGAAATACAAATCCTGTTCCGTGCAGATGCCTGGCTCTGGCAACATGAAATTCTGCAATACGATCATCTCAACTCCACTCTTAAAGAGGTGACTCGCCATTCGCCAAACAGCTTAGGGGCCAACAATTAATGAAGTCTTGATAAACCTATGCGTGTAAAATTCAAAGCACCTAATCGCAATAATTGCGATTCATTAGCCCTGATCCAGTCGTAAGTTGTACTCATGTATCTCGATCGCTTGATCCAGATCCGCAAAATACGTGGCTTTACCGTCTTCCAGCACGATTCCGGCGTCACAGAACTCTCGCACCTGCTTGAGGTTGTGGTTCACCATGATCGCGCTGCTTTCTTCCATCCGCTTACGAAAAACCGCGCGGGCTTTCTGAGCGAATCGCGCATCCCCGGCTGCCGTCGTCTCATCCACCAGATAGGTGTCAAAGCGAATCCCCATCGAGGCACCGAAGGCCAGACGCGAATGCATCCCCGCCGAGTAGGTGCGCACGGGCATGTAGAAATGTTTGCCCAACTCTGAGAAATCCTCGACGAAATGTAGCAACTGATCGGTATCCACCCCGTAAATCCGCGCGATGAAACGGACGTTCTGGGCACCCGTCAGTTCTCGGTGAAAGCTGCCGCCAAAGCCTACGGGCCACGAAATGCTGCAATCCGTGATGATCCGGCCCGAATCGTAAGACATCGAGCCTGCAATCATCTTGAGCAGAGTGCTTTTCCCCGCCCCGTTCCGCCCCAACAGCGCAAGGGATTTGCCTTCGGGCAGTGTCATCGTCAGGTTGTTGATGACGGTCTTTCGTGTCCCGCCAAGCTTGAATGTCTTGGTCAGGTTTTCAAATCGGATCATACAAATATACTTGCCTAAACGCGGTCAGAAACGACCTGTCTATCCATAGCCGCCTCGGCGCAAATCCGTCAAATCTAGAAAAATCCGACGTGATTGCCACGCGCATGCCCTCTTTCCGCCGCGCCTCGGTACAGCCAGCCCACCACATTTGACGCAAGTGAGTGGGACGAACAAATGCTGACATTTTCAGGTGTGACAGGAACGGGCGAGGCCCGCTTTGACCTTGATCTTCGGAGCTTACAGCAAAGCCCTGATGGCACGCTGATCTATGGGGTTACCGGCACCGGAGGTGGCCTTTCGGTTTGGGAAATCGGCGCAGAGGGTGTGCTGGTTTTACGGCAAACTGTCAGTTTCGAGAACAGCTCATGGCTGGCCAACCCAAAGGTCGCCTGCATTCTCATGATGCCTGACAGCGCGTTTCTGGCGCTTTCCCTGTCCACAGAGGGCCTTTACGGCTTTGAAATCGGCACTGATGCTCTATTCGCCACCGATCTTGCGCAACCGGCCTACGGGGCCACCGGATACGCAACCGCGCTAACCACATCCCCAAGCGGGTACTTCTTGGCGACATCTGATGGACGCGATGTCACAACCCTCTGGGTCACAGCCGAGAACCAAACCACATCAAAGCAAATTGCGGGCACAGTGTCCGAACTTCGAACGATCTCAACCAGTAGCGGCACTCTTCTCTTTGGCAGCAATGCCACGAAAGACGCCTTACAGGTCTATACGGTCAACAACTCCTCTCTAAAGCTATCCGACACGATCGGGGCGGCGCAGGGCCTTGGGTTGGACCGCCCGACAGATATCGAGGTTATCGCCGCCTATGACCAGATTTGGGCCATTGTTGCGGGCGGGGGCAGTAGTAGCCTTTCCGTGGCGAAGGTGACCTCTACCGGCCAACTTGAATTGACGGACCACGTCATCGACGCGGCCACGACCTATTTTCAGAACGCCACAACACTCAGCACCTTTAAGCACCAAGGACGCAGCTACATCCTAACATCCGGAAGCGACGGCGGCGTCAGCGCCTTTCTTTTGCTGCCAGACGGCACTTTACGACATGTTCAATCCCTTCATCTTCCCGATCTACCGACGATCACTGACCTGCTGGTCATCACCGAATCCACACCTCCGCTTGTGCTGGCATCAACAGAGAATGGCATCGCCAGTTTTACCTTGGACTTGCCGGACCAAGGTGCCATCGGCACCGCGACCTCTGGTCATGACATCCTGCCTGTAAACCATGAAGAAATGGCAAACGGGCTTGAGGGGAATGACATTTTCCTGATCAAAGGCGCCGCAACCGTCACTGGAGGCAGCGGCGCGGACATCTTCCGGCCCGCGCGTGATGTCAGCGCGTTTACCATCACAGACTTCGATCCGGACGCAGACCGGTTGGACCTGTCGCAGCTGACGTTCCTGCGGTCACTGTCCCAAATTGAGGTCGAGACCACCAACAACGGCGCCACCGTGCGTTATCAAGGGCTAAAGATCACAATCCACTCTGCCAGCGGCGCATCCTTGTCCGCCGATGAGGTTCTGCAAGACGCACTGCCCCCCGAATTTCATCTACTAGGGATCGGCACATCAGAGGTTGGCACCGCGGACCGCGACCGGATGACAGGGACGCTTTATGGGGACACTTTGCTGGGGGGTGGCCGCGTGGATACCATCTTTGGCGGTGCTGGCGATGACCTTTTGAAAGGGGGAAGCGGTGGGGATATCTTGTGGGGAGAAACCTCAAACGACACTATATACGGGAACTTCGGTCATGATCGCATCAGTGGCGGCAGCGGAGATGACCTGCTACTGGGACAAGCGCACAATGATCGTCTTTGGGGCAATGAAGGGGCCGACCGGCTGTTTGGCCACCTAGGAAACGACAGTCTGTTCGGCGGAGGTGGAGATGACCGTCTGGTCGGTGGGAACGGCGCTGACAGCCTGAAGGGCGACGCGGGTGCGGATTACTTGGACGGAGGCGGCGGGAACGACCGGCTCATAGGTGATGCGGGCAACGATAAACTGCTGGGTGCCGCGGGAAATGACATGCTGATCGGCGGGGATGGGCGCGACAGCCTGAACGGCGGTGTCCATAGCGATACCTTGATTGGCGGTGCAGGGATCGACTTTCTCATCGGCGGCGCGGGAAACGACCGCTTGCGTGGGGGGCCTGACACGGATCACCTGCGCGGAGGGGACGGTGCGGACAGGTTTATCTTTTTCCCCGGAGAGGGGCGCGACTGGATTTACGACTTTGACCTGACCCAAGATCGTTTGGTGCTGGGAGACATCAGCAAAGACCAGCTTTCCTTCCGTCCCACGAACTGGGGCCTCGCGATAGACTTGCCCGACGGGATGATCGGGCTGCGCGGGTTGGATGATGTCCCCGACGACTGCTTTATCTTTATCTAAGCGGTCACAGCCAATCGATCTGCCCCGCTAGCGCGGCCAAATCTGTATATCCGATCAGGCGCAATGTGCCTGTTTCGAAGGTCAGGTAAGTATCATCGCCTTCAATCGCTGCGATCTGGACCAAATCCCCTTCGGTCGCTGCATCAGAGTAAATTTGCAGGCGGTCCCCCTCTGAAACGGAAAAGTCCAAGATCCAGTCGTTCGCAAAACCGGCGCGGTAGACAAAGCAATCGGCACCTGCCCCGCCCCAAAGACGATCAAAGCCGGCGCCGCCGGACAGCGTATCTTGCCCCTCTTGCCCGAAAAGCCTGTCTGCTCCGCCACCGCCCGTCAGCACATCATCGCCCGTGCCCCCGAACATCAGATCAGCCCCGCCACCCCCCGAGAGCAGATCGTCACCACCGCCGCCAGCCAGCGTATCGCGGCCAGTGCCACCCCAAAGTTTGTCCATATGGGCGCCGCCCAACAAACGATCGGCTCCGATGCCACCAGACAAGCGATCCCGCCCCTCAGCGCCGATCAGCGTATCGGACCCGCCGTGACCAAACAGAACGTCATTCCCGCGCGCGGCGGCCAAGCGATTGTCGCCGATATTGCCTCGCAGCAGATCGTTCCCCGCGCCAGAGCGGGCATCCTCAATCACTGTGTCCTGAGCGATCACCAGATTGCCTGCGAGACCCGCCACATCAGAGACCGCTCCGCCCCGCAGGTCCAAGCGGATGCCATCCTGTGCCGCGCTGAAATCCAGCAGATCCCGACCGGAGACATCGTAAAGCGTCATGGTCACCGGCACCCCCGCTGCGGCCATGCCATGAAAGGCGCTGTCCTGCGTTGCCAATCCGTCCAAAGCATATCGGGTATCCCCAGCACTGGCGCTGCTGTCCCCCGGCGCACCGTATAGGCGCTGGATCGCGGCGATATCCACCGCCATTGGCGTCACAGCCAGCGCGTAGCTGGCATCCACGACCGAGTTCTCTGTCTGGCTAAAATAGGACATCACCGACAACTGGTAACTGTCATGGGCAAAGACCGCATCCTGCCCGTAGCTTGCCCCGCCGTTGTAGTTCCCTTGATGACCCAGTCCTAGGGCGTGGCCAATCTCATGCAGGTAAGTCTGATAGGTATAGCTGCCCACTTCTTCCCCGTAGCGGGCCTGCCAATCGGCGCTGATATTGACTGTGGCATAGCGAATTTCGCCATTTTGGAACCGAGCATTCGCGTAGGCGCCGCTTTGATCGCTGGTGAATGTTATGCCCCGCGTCCCTACCCCTTCTGTAAAGGTCAGACCCGCGACCGAGGCCCAAGCCCCCAAAGCCTGCCACGCCATCGCCTGTGCCGCATGGTCCAAGGCACTGGTATTCACCTCAATCACGCGGGAGGCGAAGGCATGGGGTGAAATTCCCTGATCCTGCCAGTAGCCAGTGGTCAGGTAGGTCGCCATCGCATCAATGGTATCGGGCGACGCACTAACCGCAACAGATTGCGTCCGCACCGCAGTTATCGACGGCGCGGTAGCCTCGGCAGCGGCGAGGGCGAAACAGTAGATGCACATAACGAACCTCCGTGAAACACGGGGTTCTGCCTAAGCGCCCATTCCTAGTATCCGGTTTACGCGACCCGCCTTATGGCCAAGAAAATTCTGCGAATTTTCTTATATTTCGCCAGTGTCTACCGTCAAAAGCAAAAGGGCGTCCCAAGGGACGCCCTGCGCAATCTTTCACTGAAATCAGAGCGTTGCCATCAACGCATCGATCCCCGCCTGAGCGACCTGCATGTCCTGCGCGGGGGTACCAGAGCTGACACCGATCCCGCCGACACAAGCGCCATCCACCATCACGGGCAGACCGCCGCCAACCACCATCAGGCGGCCGCCGATGGCACTGTTGATACCGTGGGTAGGACCTTCAGGCTGGCTGATCGCCCCATATTCATGGGTCGCTTTCTTGGCGCCAGATGCGGTGAAGCTTTTGTCGATCGCAATGGTGATGCTGGTGACTTTACCGCCATCCATACGCTCGAACGCGACCAGATTGCCGCCATCGTCGGTGATCGCGATGCACATGGGCACGCCGATCTCTGCCGCTTTGGCGCGGGCTCCGGCCAGCATGGCAGTCGCGTCGCTCAGATCCAGTCGGGTTACAGTCATCATCTTGGTATCTCCTTAACCAGCTTTGGCTACACGGCGGGCGGCATGCAAAAGCGGCTCGGTATAGCCCGAGGGCTGTTCTGCACCTTTGAACACCAGATCGCAGGCCGCTTTGAACGCAGGACCATCGAAACCCGGTGCCATAGCGCGGTAGTCGGGGTCATGGGCGTTCTGCGCGTCCACCTTCACGGCCATCCGCTTGAGCGAGGCCATCACCTCATCTTCCGAGCAAACCCCGTGCATCAGCCAGTTCGCCAGATACTGAGAGCTGATCCGCAGGGTCGCGCGATCTTCCATCAGCGCCACGTCATTGATGTCCGGCACTTTCGAACAGCCAATGCCCAGATCAACCCAACGCACCACATAGCCAAGGATCGACTGGCACGAGTTATCCAGCTCGCGCGTGACCTCCTCATCGCTGAGGTTGCGGCCAACCATCAGCGGCGGGGTTAGCAGAGCGTCAAGGCTGGCTTTCTCGCGGCCTTTCAGAGTTTCCTGAAGCGCAGGAACATTAACCTGATGGTAATGGGTCGCGTGCAAAGTGGCGGCTGTGGGGCTGGGAACCCACGCGGTGTTCGCGCCGGCCTTAGGATGACCGATTTTGACCTCCAGCATCTCGGCCATCGCATCAGGCTTGGCCCACATGCCTTTGCCGATTTGCCCTTTGCCGTCCATGCCAGCGGAAAGGCACGCATCAACGTTCCCGGCCTCATAAGCGGACAGCCACGCGGCGTCCTTCATTTCGCCCTTGGGAATGACGGGGCCCGCCTGCATCGAGGTGTGGATTTCGTCGCCCGTACGATCAAGGAAACCGGTATTGATGAACACACAGCGATCTTTGACCTCATAGATACAGGCCAGCAGGTTGGCCGAGGTGCGACGCTCTTCATCCATGACACCCAATTTCACGGTGTTACGGGGCAGGCCAAGGATGTCTTCGACACGGGAATACATCTCGTTCGCGAAGGCCACTTCTTCGGGG
>JAYZYX010000197.1:0-4687 GCA_036139795.1 Pseudomonadota bacterium
TCGACATGTGCCCTTGGATGGAAGGGCAACAAAAACCCTATCGAGGACGGCATGACAAAACATTCCCATGACGCGGACGTAGCCTTTATCCAGGCGCTGGCAGAATTGCTGCGGGAAAATGACCTGACCGAACTGCAGGTCAAACGTGAATATGGCGAAGACGACAGTCTGGATGTGCGCGTATCGCGCGCGGCCCCTGCGGCAGCGCCGGTCCACTATGCCGCCGCCCCCGCACCTGTTGCCGCTGCACCTGCCGCCGCGCCCGTCGCAGCTGCGCCGGAAGCTATCTCGGACAACCCCGCCGACCACCCCGGCGCGATCAAGTCACCGATGGTCGGCACAGTCTACCTGCAGCCCGAACCCGGTGCACCGTCGTTCATCTCCGTTGGCGCTCAGGTCAAAGAGGGTGACACCATCCTCATCATCGAAGCGATGAAGACAATGAACCACATCCCCGCGCCCAAATCGGGCACCGTCAAGCGCATCCTCGTCGAGGACGGCTCGGCAGTGGAATACGGCGCACCGCTCGCGATTATCGAGTGAGGCTGACCCATGTTCGATAAAATCCTGATCGCAAACCGGGGCGAGATCGCGCTGCGCGTCATCCGCGCCTGCCGCGAGATGGGCATTGCTTCGGTCGCGGTCCATTCGACCGCCGACGCCAATGCGATGCACGTGCGTATGGCTGATGAAGCCGTCTGCATCGGTCCCAATTCCAGCGCGGAAAGCTATCTGTCCTTCCCTGCGATCATCGCAGCCTGCGAAGTGACCGGCGCTCAGGCGATCCATCCGGGCTATGGTTTCCTGTCGGAAAACCAGAACTTCGTGCAGATCGTCGAAGATCACGGCATCACCTTCATCGGGCCCTCGGCCGCGCACATCAGCCAGATGGGCGACAAAATCACCGCGAAGGAAACCGCTGAAAAGCTGGGAATTCCCGTGGTGCCCGGTTCCGCCGGTGGCGTGCCCACCGTTGAGGACGCCAAGAAAGTCGCCAATGAGATGGGCTATCCCGTCATCATCAAGGCAACCGCCGGTGGCGGTGGTCGCGGCATGAAAGTGGCCAAGTCGGACACAGATATCGAAGTCGCTTTCCGCACCGCCCGTTCCGAGGCCAAAGCAGCCTTTGGCAATGACGAAGTCTACATCGAGAAGTACCTGCAAAAGCCCCGTCACATCGAGGTTCAGGTCTTTGGCGATGGTCAGGGCAACGGCGTTCACTTGGGCGAACGTGATTGCTCGCTTCAGCGTCGTCACCAGAAGGTCTTCGAAGAGGCACCCGGCCCCTGCATCACCGAAGAAGAGCGCGCCCGTATCGGCGGCATCTGCGCAAACGCGATTGCCAAGATGGGTTATCGTGGCGCCGGCACCATCGAGTTCCTCTATGAGGACGGCGAATTCTACTTCATCGAGATGAACACCCGTCTTCAGGTGGAACATCCCGTGACCGAGTCGATCTTCGGCGTGGACCTTGTCCGCGAACAGATCCGTGTGGCCGCAGGCATGCCCCTGTCGTTCACGCAGGATGATCTGAAGATCAACGGCCACTCGATCGAAGTGCGCATCAACGCCGAGCGTCTGCCCAACTTTGCGCCCTGCCCTGGCACCATCACCCAGTATCACGCCCCCGGCGGTCTGGGTGTGCGCATGGATAGCGCGCTGTATCAGGGCTACACGATCCCGCCCTACTACGACAGCTTGATCGGCAAGCTGATCGTTCACGGCCGCGACCGTCCCGAGGCACTGGCACGCCTGAAGCGGGCATTGGGTGAGCTGATCATCGACGGTGTTGATACCACTCTGCCCCTCTTCCATGCCCTGCTGGCAGAGAAGGACGTGCAAACCGGCAACTACGACATCCACTGGCTGGAAAAGTGGCTGGCCGCGAACGGCGCATAAGCACCTCAGGTGTCAGAGAAATTTTCAGGGGCAGGCCATCGGTCTGCCCTTGTGCGTTTTGACGGGCGGGATAGGATCGCGGAATGACGATCACACCGCAACTTCTACTGAACGCATACGCCTCGGGGGTTTTTCCCATGTCCGAGGGACGCGATGATCCAGAACTGTTCTGGGTCGATCCCAAGCAGCGTGGGATCTTTCCCTTGGAACAGTTCCGTATTTCGCGCTCAACCGCGCGGCGGATGCGTCGGCAGGAATTCCGTCTGACTTTGAACGCAGATTTCACCGGCGTCGTCAAAGGCTGTGCCAATCGCGATGAAACATGGATCAACCACGAGATTTTCCATCTCTATCACCAGCTTCATGAGATGGGATTCGGCCATAGTATCGAGGTCTGGGATCGTGACGGCGATCTGGTCGGCGGCGTCTATGGCGTCACCCTGGGACGTGCATTCTTCGGGGAAAGCATGTTCTCTTACCGGACGGATGCATCAAAGATCGCCCTCGCCTATCTGTGTGATCACCTGCGGCGGACCGAGTTTGCCCTGTTCGACACCCAGTTCCTGACGCCGCATCTGGCCAGCCTTGGCGCGATAGAAATCCCTCGCGCCCGCTATCGCGGGATACTGGCAGATGCCTTGTCAGGGGTGGCCGATATTCACTCGGTTCCGCTGGAAGCCGTACCCGAAGCGGTCTTGCAACGCAGCACCCAGACGTCGTAACGCGCGTGGTCCATCGGGTTCAGTGCGGGCGAGGATGCAACCATCCAGCCCTGGAACACGTCGGTTCCATCGTTTTCAGCAATCGAAAGGAAGGCAAAAGCATCCCCTGCGGGGTCGCCTTCGGGATAGCGGCATTCGGCCATTCCGATCGTCACGCGCCCGAAGGTCACATAGCCGCCATTGTCGACCTCTAGGTCAGTGACATGTCCGGTCAGCTTGTCCAGACCGCGCAATACAGCGCCGGTGCCGGTTTCGGTCCGCTCTTGCAGCACCGCCCCTTGGGCCGTGCCCGCAATCAGAACCAACGCAAGGGCGGCACGGATCATTGATCTGCCCCGCCCGAAACGAATTTCATCATCAAAGACACCAGACTGATCGCGCTTTGTGTGTCCTCAATCTCGGCCCCTTCTTCGAAATTGAAGGGCGAGCCACCGGGAACAATCTCGATGAACGAGCCACCCAGCAACCCTTCCGAGGCCACAGTGATCGCGCTGTCATCGGGGATCTGGATCCCCTGCTTGATGGTCACAGTCGCATCGGCGCGGAAGGTTTCAGGGTTCAGGTCCAGCGCCGTCACCGTACCGATTTTGACACCGGCCAAGCGCACGTCAGTGCCAAGGGCAATCCCCTCAGCCGAGCGGAAGCTGGCGGTCAGCGGATAGCTGTCTGCGGTGCCGATGGTCAGACCGGCAACCTGCCCTGCGTAAACCACAAAGCCAATCGCCATCGCCAGAACAATGCCACCGATGGCCACTTCGGTACGGTTTTCCGACATGATGGCTTATTCCGGGCTCCAGGCCTCATAGTCCTGACGGGGCGCCGGCGTCGGGCGACGGATCGAGCCCGCAGGCGCATAGGCCAGCGCGGTACCGGTCAGGTTTTCCTGATGGGGCTGTTCCCATGCCTTGTGGGTCAGGGGCTTGTCACCAGGATGCTCGTCAAAGGTGTAGTGCAGCCAACCGTGCCAGTCAGGGCTGACGCGGCTTGCTTCTGCTTCACCGTTAAAAATCACCCAGCGGCGCTTGCCATCTGCGGTCTGGTAAAAGACGTTGCCTTGCTCATCTTCGCCCACTTTCTGGCCGTTGCGACGGGTCCAGAGCATTGTGTTCAAAGTGGCGCCGTTCCACCAGGTGACGGCCTTCAGCAGCGAGTTCAGGATACCCATAGGTGCCTCCGATCTTGGTCATCTTCGTATGGACGAAGTACCGTAAAAGGTCCAGTCCCTTAGCTGTGAGCCAAGGCGGTTACTTCGATTTCGATGCGGTATTTGTCGTCGATCAGACCGCATTCGATCATCGTCGCGGCGGGCGGGTTTTCCCCGAAGGTCTCGGCCAGAATGGGCCAGCAGGGTTCAAACTCGGCCCGATCCTGCAGATAGTAGTTCACCCGCACCACGTCGGAAAAGCTGCTGCCCGCCTTTTCAAGTGCGGCACCAATGACTTCCAGTGCCGATTTGCACTGTTCCTGCACAGTCTCGCCCTGCCCGACGGTGCCCGCCACATGGACAAAGCCCCGTGCGACCACCGCGCGGCAGTAGCCGATTTTCTCTTCGAACACACCGCCAGATTTGATGCGCTTCATTTGTCTTACCTTCTGAAATCAGTGGGGCTTGCCTGCGCAGGCCCGATACGAAAAATGCCCGCCGGAACCGGCAGGCATTATGTTGTCTCATGAAACTGGGCTTAGCCCGCGCTTGCGCCGCCTTTTTTAGCTTCGGAGTAGATCATCAGCGGCTTCGCCTCGGCTGCGGTGACAGCCTCTTCGTTGACAACCACTTCTTCGACCTCATCCATGCCGGGCAGTTCGAACATGGTATCCAACAGGATGTCTTCCATGATCGAGCGCAGGCCGCGTGCACCGGTTTTGCGTGCAATCGCCTTGCGGGCAATGGCCAGCATCGCATCTTCGGTGAAGGTCAGCTTGGTATCTTCCAACTCGAAAAGGCGCTGGTACTGCTTGACCAAAGCGTTCTTGGGCTTGGTCAGAATGGTTACCAGTGCGTCTTCGTCCAGATCTTCCAGCGTCGCGATAACGGGCAGACGGCCAACGAATTCGGGGATCAGACC